>JBAVGD010000226.1:0-3887 GCA_049684635.1 Solirubrobacterales bacterium
CGGAACCGCGCCCGCCGGCGCCATCGAGGCCAAGCAAACTGCGAGCGTAGGCGCGCAGTTCAGCCGCTCCCTCCTGGATCACCTGGCCGGCGGGCTCCCCCTGCGCGGCCGCGCGAACCACCCGCGAGGCCGTGTTGACGTAGACATCCGTTGCCCTTGCAGCCCCGTGCAGACCGGCCGTGATCGCGACGCGAGCGAGACCCGGCGTGGCCCGCAGGAAGTCTCCAAACGTTGCGGCTTGCCGCTCGCGGAGCGGGACAAGCTCCCCCGCCGGCGTTTCGCCCCTGCTGCCGTTGCCTTCGCTCATTTGAACACGGCCAGGTGTATCAGGCCGGCGAGAAAGCCGAGAACCGCCCCGTGCAGATAGAGGAGCCACTCGTCCTCGTGCACCGCGGTGCGCAGCATCTCCGAGAAGTCATCCGGCGGCATATCCCTCATCCGGCTAACGATCAGCCGGCGGATGGCCGATTTCTGCGTCTCGTTGAACTCCGGGTCCGTGAGCGGGCTCATCGCGTAGTCGACGGCCTCAATCGCCACCGAGGAGCGGATCGCGTCGTACTCGCGCGTGCCCATCGCAACCCGCACCGCCGGCTGCGCGCGGCCCACCGCGTTGTCGACCGCCGGATGAAGCGCCGTCTCGATCATCTGCCTGGTGCGATCACCGCTCGGCCCGGCCAGGAGCTCCCTCCCCATATTGCGCATCGTCACGATGTCCCCGGCGATGATGTCCGCGTAGACGCCCGCCACCTCCGGCTGGCGCTTTAGGAACAGCCCCTGGATGGTGTAGGGACCGAGCTTCCGGGGCTTGACCGGCTCGAAGATCATCCAGATGCCGACCAGGTTGGTGACGTAGCCGATGATCACGCCGGCAATTGGCAGGAGCCACCACATCGTCCAGACCTCCACCGTGAGGAAGGCGGTCGGAATGCCAAGCAAGAATCCGAAGAAGAAGCCGAAGTTGATGATGAAGCGCAGCTCCTTGCGCCCCACCTCGAGGAAGATGCGGTTGGCCAGCTCGGGGTTCTCCTCGATGTGGCGGATGACCATCAGCTTCAGGTCGAGCAGCTGATCGATGTTGCCGCCGATCTCCCCTGTGATGCGGTGGACGATGTCGGGCAGTTGCTCCTGGACCCGCGCGTGCACCGCCTCGCGCAGGCGCGGCGGGAGTTCCCGCCACAGTTGCGGATGCTCCCGCTCGACGATCCGCTCCACCGCGTCGCGGATGTCCCCCCGTGCCGTGATGAGGATGTGCTCCGAGATCTTCTCCGCGTCGAGCTGCCGGTAGAAGTCGGCCGGGCTGCCCACCTTGGCGATCCCCTTGTCGACGGCGATCGAGCCCATCTTCGCCGCCCGCGAGGGCACGATCCCCTGCCACCCGAGTCCGCCATCCATGATCCCCGGGATCTGCTGGATCTTGCGCGGCAGCACGTTCGCGAGCCTTTTCAAGCCGGGCACGCGGATGCCGCGGAAACGGATCGGATAGAAGAGCATCCAGACGCCGCTCCAGTTGGTCGCGTAGCCGATCCCACCGGTGAACAGCGGAATCGTGATCAGGCTGAGGGTCTGACTATCCATGGCGATAGGAGAGAATGAGCGCTTCAGGCAGGATGACCGTAATCAAGGACACCGGGACGCGCGCGATTCTTCCCCCGTTTGGCGAGGAGCATGAGGAGCTGCGGGAGACGGTCAGCCGCTTTGTCAGCAAGGAGATCGCCCCGCACGTCGATGAGTGGGAGGCGGCCCGAGAATTCCCCCGCGAGCTTTACGCTCGCTGCGCCGAGCTCGGCTTTCTGGGGCTGAAGTTCCCCGAGCGCCTCGGCGGCCAGGGCGGGACCCACCTGCACGATGCGATCTGGGTCGAAGAGCTGGCGAGAAGCGGTGGCTCCGGTGGCGTGGCCGCCGGCCTCAACGCCCACACCTCGATCGCGATGCCGCCGATCTTCAACTTCGGCACCGACGAGCAACACGAACGCTGGCTCGTGCCGGGCATCGCCGGCGAGAAGATCGGCGCGCTGGGAATCACCGAGCCCGGCGCCGGCTCCGACGTCGCCGGCATCTCGACCTTCGCCAAGCGGGTGGACGGCGGCTACGTCGTCAACGGCTCCAAGACCTTCATCACCAACGGCGTCCGGGCCGACTTCCTGGTCTGCGCCTGCAAGACGACGCAGGAGGGCGGCCACGGCGGCATCTCCTTCCTCGTCCTGGAGCGCGAGATGCCCGGCTACGAGGTGTCGCGCAAGCTGGAGAAGATGGGCTGGCACTCCTCCGACACCGGCGAGCTCGCCTTCACCGACATCGAGGTCCCGGCCGAGAACCTGCTCGGCGAGGAGAACCAGGGCTTCAAATTGATCATGGCCAACTTCGCCTGGGAGCGCCTGCTGATGGCGATCGGAGCCATTGGGGCGATGCAGCGCCTGATCGAGGTGACCGTCAACTACGCCCTCGACCGCGAAGCCTTCGGCCGCCCGATCGGCAAGTTCCAGGCAATCCGCCACCAGGTCGCGGAGATGGCCACCAAGGCCGAGGCCGCCCGCGCCCTCACCTACAACGCCCTACGCCTCTTCCACGAGGGCCACGACTGCATCCGCGACGTGACGATGGCCAAGCTCGTCACCCAGCGCGCCGTCCTCGAGATCGCCGACCAGTCCCTCCAGATCCACGGCGGCTACGGCTACATGCGCGAGTACGGCATCGAGCGCGCCGTCCGCGACGCCCGCCTCGGCCCGATCGGCGGCGGCACCGACGAGATCATGAAGGAGATCCTCGGCAAGCTGATGGGGTTGTAGGGGTTAGCAGGGATTTCCTGCCCTTCCTCCCCATCGTCCAGGCCCGGCGGACACAATCCGGACACATCGCGCCGCGCCTGCGCAATCTGATCCTCAACAGAGACGCGCTCTGCGATATCGAACTCGTCGAAGACGTGCGCATAGACGTTGGCCTGGGGAGAGCTATGCGGGTCGCCACGGGGCCGATGTTCCAGCACGCGGCCCCACTCTTGTCCGCAGGGCGTAGCAAAGCCTGCGTACATGTTTGTAGAAGGGTACGCAGTAGCCTTTGGCGCTGCCGTTTCTGAGAACGCGCAGCCAATGCGGCGCTCAGAGCGACCTCAACCCGCCCTCGGCGAGGCAGTCCGCCAGCTTCGCGAGAAGCGCGGCGCAACCCAGGAAGCCGTCGCCCACGACGCCGACATCACGACCGCCACCCTCTCCCTTATTGAGGCGCGGCCAAGCCAATCCGACTCGGGACACCCTCAAGAAAATCGCCGCTGCACTAGGGATTTCGACGGGCGAGCTTGGGTCCCTGGCCGACAAGCTCGATCCGGGGGCCAAGCGCTAAACGCCCATTTTGGGCGCTTTTCTTTCTCGGATACTTTTGCGGGGTGATTTGACGCCGCTCGACCTGCGATACTTAAGTCCAGTGCAGAATGTTCGCCTTCGACTTATGTGAGGATCGCCTTGACACACCAGGACTTTGAACTCTCTCCAGAGGCTCGCACCCTGCTCACGGCCGAACGGCATCTGTCCGGGGACACGATCGAGCTGGTCGAGCTTGTCATGGGCGAGCTAATTGAAGTTGCGGCTGGTGTTGGCAGAGACTACGACGAGGGCGAGGGCGACGACGCTAACCTCGCTGGGCTCATGTGCAGCGGTAGGACGCGGAACCGAGTCGCGCGGCGAATTCGATCGGGCGAAGTGGATGAGCCCCATGAAATTGAGGTGTTTGGCAGTGGTCTATCCACCCTGCTTCGGGCGGGTGGAACCGAGGTCCATCCATACTCATGCGGTAGCTCAGAAGCTCCGGTCTTGACGGGCAGCAACACGAAGGAACGGGTTCTCAAAGAGGGGTACGAGCAGCTAGCCCTCGTCAATGAAGTGGGAAGCCTGGGG
>JBAVGD010000227.1:0-9970 GCA_049684635.1 Solirubrobacterales bacterium
GGATGAAGCCGTCGCTGCGGACCGCAAGCGAGGCGGCGGCGATCTCACCGCCTGGCGCATGCGCCAGGGCGAGCCATGACCGGCTCGACCGCAGGGCACGCTCGAAGTAGGCGGCGGCGAAGAAGTAGCGCTCCGCGGCGCCGGCGCGGCGCATCGTCTCCTCATAAGCGACGAGGAAGCCGGTCCGCTCCGCGCTGGTTGCCTCCGGGCCGGGCACCAGCCGCAGCTCGTAGCCGTCGCGGAGATTGCGGCGAATCTGCTGGCGGTCGCTCATGCGGCTCTTGGGAGGCAGGGCCGGGTCGGCGATCTGCACGATGTTGCGCTCGCTGGCGCCGCTCAGAGGCGACTCGCCGAGGGTGTGCCGAATGAAGATGCTGACCAGCCCCGTCGGTGCGAAGTCGACATCGCTCAGATCGATGTGGACGTCCCCTGCCGCGTCGAAGCCCGGATATCCATAGGGAGAGATCGCGTCGGACCTGTCCGTACCGTCGATCGGGCGCACGATGAGCGGCGCCAGCAGCTCGTCGTCATCGCCGGCGATTCGAAGCGAGTGGGTCACCTCTTCCGCCTCGAGGAACGCCGGCGAGCGAAAGAACTCCTCACCGGATGCGGCCTTGCCGCGATCCGCGATCAGCTCGGCCGCGAAGGTCACAGCAGATCCGAAGCGGCAGCCCGGAACTCCTCGGGCAGGACGCCCCAAACCTCGCAGTCCGCAACGTCCCCGTCGCGGCGGAGGTGTCCTCGCATCGTTCCCTCGTGACGCCAGCCGAGGCTGGTGACAACGCGCTTGGCGGCCTCGTTGTAGGCGGGGATGCGGCCGTAGACGCGATGCGCTCCGAACTCGTCGAACGCCTTCGCGATCGTCAACGCCTCGGCGCGCCTGCCGATCCCCTTGCCACGAATGTCGTCGCCGATCAGCGCCCCGAGCTCGGGTGCCGTCTGCCGGAAGAGCCCGTACAGAGCGGTGAAGCCGACCGGCTCGTCGTGGCCCTCGACGAGGATCGCGTACTTGCGGTCCTCGCCGGAGTCGTCCATCGCCCGGCGCACCCACGCCTCTGCTTCCTCCAGCGAGAAGCTCTGCCGCTGCTCCATCAAGGTCTTCGTCGCCTCGGGGTTATTGAACCAGCGATGCGCCGCCCCAGCATCGCCGGGCTCGAAGGCTCGAAGGCTGACCGCAGGTTCGCTCACCGCCGAAACCCTAACGGCCCCGAGACAGGGTTATCGATGAGTTATGGGGAGTTTGTGTTTCGCCGAGAAGGCGGTCTACATGTATGTCATAACTGGTTCATAACGGCCGCAAATGGCGCTGCAGAGCCACTTCGGCTGGTGATCCACAGCAGTCGCCGGATGCAGGCCGCGCGGCCGAGACGGCTCAATCGGGAGCGAGGCCGTGGCCGGTGACGAGCAGCCAGGCAGTCTTGCCCAGGATGCGCGCGTCGAGCCGGAAGCTGCGGCGGTCGACGTACTCGATGTCGAGCTCGATGCGCTCCTCCCACGGAATGCCGGCGCGGCCCTGGACCTGGGCCCAGCCGGTGAGGCCGGGGCGGACCTCGTGGCGTCGGCGCTGGCGCTGCGTGTAGTCCTTGACCTGCGCGGGGATCGTGGGGCGGGGCCCGACGATCGCCATCTCGCCCCGCAGCACGTTGACGAGGTTGGGGATCTCGTCGAGCGAGGTTCGGCGCAGGAAGCGACCGGCTCCGGTCACCCGGGGGTCGTCGCGGGTGACGATCGTGCCGACGCCGACGGGGTCGGACCCCGGCACCATCGTCCGCAGCTTCAGCATCTCGAACTCACGGCCGTCTTTGCCGACCCGCAGCTGCCGGTAGAGGACCGGCCCGCGGCTGCCGAGCTTGATCGCCACCGCCGCGATCAGGAGGACCGGCGAAAGCACGGCCAGGGCGAGGCTCGCGATGAGGATGTCAACGGCTCTGGGCATCGGCGATCGTTACTCGGGCGATTGCATCCACACAGTGGGTTGGTCGGGAGGCCGGGTCGTCGAATCGGTCATCTGGTTCCCTCGGCCTTCTCCCAGGCCGCGGGCGGGCCGTGGCGGAGCCTGTCCCAGAGGCCGGCCGCGATCGAGGCCGTCGTCATCACGTAGTAACGCGCAACCCTGAACGGCAGCAGCGGCAGCCATCTGCCGAGAACCGCGGCGGCGAGGACAGCGCCCTGGAGCGCGAGCGTCGCCGTGTAGACCCAGCCGTCGCCGAGCAGGGCGATGTTCAGGGCCAGGACGAGGGCGTGCAGGAGCGGGCTCAGGTACCGCAGCAGCCGGTGCGAAGCGAGCTCGAACGCATACAGGGGTGTGTAGCCCCCGGGCCGCAGCATCCCTTCGCCGATCACGATGTCCCACAGCCCGACCATCATCCGCCGTTTGCGGGCCAGCTCTCCCCGCAGGGTCGGCACCATCTTCTCCTCGGCGGCCGCCCAGGGGACGTAGAGCGAACGCAGCCGGCGCTTCGCCAGCAGGAAGGGGAAGGAGAGATCGTGGCTGCCGGATGGGGACAGCGGCAGGTAGGCCTCGCGGCGCACCGCGTAGATCGCGCCGTTGCCGGCCGTGACCCCGGCCAGCGCCGACTCCATCTCCCGCAGTGACATCTCGTAGCGCCAGTAGGAGCCCTCGAGGTTGCCGCCTCCCGCGTCGACGAAGCGCACCTGGCCGCAGGCGTAGCCGACGGACGGGTCGGCGAAGGGCTCGACCAGATGGCGCAGGGCGTCCATCGCCCAAATGCTGTTCGCATCTGAGAAGGCGAGGATCTCCCCCGAGGCCCGCTCCACGGCTGCGTTCTGGGCGGCGAGCTTGCCGCCACGGGGGAGCTCGAGGACGAGGTCGGCCCCGGCCGCCCGAGCCCGCTCGGCGGTCGCATCGGTCGAGCCGTCGGAGGCCACGATCACCTCTAGGCGCTCGCGCGGATAGTCCAGGGCAAGGGCGTTGGCGATCTTCCCGGCGATCACCTGCTCCTCGTTATGGGCGGCGACGATGAGGGAGACGCGCGGCGGCTTGTCCCACGTTCCCGGGCTGAGAGTCGGGTGGCGGCGCACGGCCAGGAGGGCGCGCAGCACCAGCGGGTAGCCGAGGTGCGTGTAGAGGATCAGGCCCGCTGAGATCCAGAAGACCAGCGCGACCGCGATCATCCGCGCTCCTCCAGCAGCTCCCCGTAGAGAGCCAGCGTCTGGCGGGCGACCTCATCCCACGAGTAGGGACCGGCTGCGGCGCGGGCGGCGGCGGCGCCCAGCTCGGCGCGGGCGGACTCGTCACCGACCAGCTCGCCAAGGACATCGGCGAGCTCCGCCGGCTGGCCAGGTGAGACCAACCGGGCAAGGCCCTCCGCGGCGATCTCGATGAAGCCACCGACCGCGCTCACCACCATCGCCTTGCCGAAGGCCAGGCCGGTGTAGAGGACGCCGGAGTGCTCCGCGTCCCGGTAGGGCAGGACGACCACATCCGCGCGGCGGAAGATCGCCGGCAGCTCGGCGTCCTCGACGAAGCGGGTGACGAAGCGCACCCTGCCGGGCGCCTCCTCCGCCAGCGCGCGAAGCGGCCTGATGTCCATGCGGGGGTTGCCGACGATCCACAGCTCCGCGCCCTCGACCTGCCGGAATGCCTCCAGCAGCGTGTCGATGCCCTTGTAGGGACGGAGCAGGCCGAAGAAGAGGACCACCGGCCCCTCCGCGCCCTCGAGCTCTGCTGGAAGCGGCTTCTCCTCTGACAGCTTGGTGAGGTAGTCGAAGGCGCCATGGGGGATCACATGGATCCGCTCGGGATCCACTCCCGCCTCCTGCTGCAACTGCCGGGCGCCGGCCTCCGAGTGGGCGATCACCGCGTCCATGCAACCAAAGACACGGCGGGCGGTGGCAACCTGCCGGCGACTCGGATGCGAGGGCAGGATGTAGTGCGCGGTCATCACCCGGGGGCGCACCTCCGGGAGGAGGCGCACGTCGAGCGCCGGCACGGTGAGCCACTGGTAGTGGATGACGTCGGCGGCCGCCTCGCGGCGAAAGCGGAGCATGTCGGGCACGTGCTCGGCCAGCTTGAAGACGCGGCGCCCGGGCGCGTCGAGGCCGCGCGCTGCGCTGCGCCGGTAGAAGCGCTCCTCCACCCGGTAGCCGTGTGCCTCGGGCACGGGCCCGTAAAGGAATCGACTCGTCAACAGCTCGACATCCGCGCCCGCGCGGACAAGCGCCGCCGCGAGCGCGCGGTCGTAGGGCGGCGTGAACGCCGAGGGGTCCACCAGTTGCACATGCATCGATGCCGATTATCGTGGCGGCAATGGCGCCGGCGCTCTCCTACTGCGTGGTGAACACCAACGGTCGCGAGCACCTCCTCGCCTGCCTGGATGCGATCGAACGCACCCATCCCACGGGATTCGAGCACGAGATCCTCGTCCTCGACAACGCCTCCACCGACGGCTCGCCCGAGGCTGTGCGGGCGCGGGGAGGCGACATACGCCTGATCGAGCTGAAGCAGCGAGCGGGCAAGGCCGAGAACGACTCGACGCTACTGCGCGAGGCAAAGGGCGATTACTGCCTGCTCCTCAACGAGGACACCGAGCTGCAATCGCGAGCCCCGGCGGCGCTCATTGCGGCGCTCGACGACGACCCGAGCGCCGGGGCGGCCGGGGCGCAGCTGCTGAATTCGGACGGCCACCCGGTCCCCTGCGCCTGGCGCTTCCCAGGTGTCGTCACCGCGCTAATCGGGGCTGTCTTCCTGCACCGCCTCTTCACGGTCCAGAGCAAGGGAAGCGAGACCCGACCCGTCGACTGGGCGCAGTCAAGCGCCCTGATGGTGCGACGCAAGGCAGCCGAGGACGTCAACTACCTCGACCCCGACTTCTTCGTCTACTACGACGAGTGCGACTTTTGCAAGCGGCTCGCCGACACCGGCTGGAAGACCCTCTTCGTGCCCGCCGCAAGGGCCATCCACCACGACCAGCTCTCAACCGACCTCTCTGCCGGCCTCCCCCGCATCGTCGAATTCCACCGCAACCGCGACCTCTACATGCGCAAGCACCACTCTCGGGCGGCAGCGCTTGCGGTCCGCATCCTCATCGCCTGGGCCTACACCCTCCGCGCCCTAGCCGCCACCGTCCTCCCCAACCAACCCGCCCGCGTCCACTGGGCCCACGCCCGCCAAGCGCTACTCCCTAACCGGCACGAGGGATTGCACGAACTCCACTCTGTCGACGACGACACCTACGGTGCCTGACGTCGTTCGATAGACACGCTGTTATGACGAGCGCGTCCGGCGACCCGGACAATGCCGCGCTCGTCGGTCTTCAAGCTCGGTGCTCCCCACCAGCCTGTCACGCCGGAGGTCGCGGGTTCGAGTCCCGTCGCTCTCGTTTCGCTGGAACCTTCATTGCAGGCGGGATTCCACTGTTTTCTGCCCGATTGCCTTTTTGAGAGTGTGGGTACCACTTGAGTACCCATCGTGCAGCTTGCCGAAGGTGCCTTTGGGGGCTTGGGAGCGGCCGGGTGGGAAGCAAGTAGTCGAACAGCAGGTTCTGCCCCGCCAGCTCATCTCGACCGGCACCGTCCGCTCCCCGGCGGCCCCTTCCATCAGGCTGACTCCTCTGTCTCCAGGCCCGCCTCCTGGACGAGCCTGTCGAAGTCGGGCATCAGGGCCAGCGCCGCGCGGGCGACGGCTTGGCGCTCGGCAAGGGTGTCCGTTGGCCGCTTCTTGCGCTCATTCTCCAGCTTGCGGTAGCGCTCCTCGAGCACCAGCAGGCCGACCCCGACCCCGACTCCGTAGCGGTCACGGGCCTGGTCGAGGGTGCCCTTGCCGTGCTTCTTGGCCCGCTCTCCCTCGTAGCGCTTCAGGGGCGAGTAGTCGACGTTCAGCACGACCGTCGGCACCGGCTGCGAGCCGAGCGCGACCAGATGCTTGTACTCGTCACGCTCGGCGGCAAGAACGCTGGCCTCGACCATCTCGATCTCACCCGGCACGCCGCCGGTCCAGTCCTCGCGGTCATCGTTCTTACGCCACAGGACCGCCACCTGCGACCCTTTGCTCGCGCCGCCCTTGTTCTTCTTGCTCTTGGACTTGGCTGGCTTCTTGGTGCTGTCAACGATCTCCAGCTGGCAGGTCCACTCCAGGTCCTCGCCGATTCCGCCAGCGGCCTTCATCCAGTTGCGCACTCCGGCGGTAATCGTCGCCGTGTCGTCGATCGCGATGTCGTCGGGGATCAGCAGGGAGGCCCGGATCATCCCGCCGCGTAGCTCGCCGCCAGCGACGAGCTCTGACGAGCCGATGCGCGGGTGGTTGCAGGTGAGTTCGAGCTTGCCCCGACCGGAGCTGAAGAACTCGTCGCGGGCGTTGATCTGGAAGTGCAGGAACCGCGTCTTGCCGGGGATGGCCAGGATCTTGGCGGGACCCTCAAGCGTGGTCGGGTCGGGCCACAGATCAGCGTCGGCCCACTTGCGCTTCGGCGGCGGGTTATCGCCCTTGTCCGATCCCGTTAGCGAGACGCCGCCGCGGAAGGCCAGCTGGGCCTGGATCTTTTGTGCCATCTCCAGCGTCGAGCGGTCGCTACCGCGGTTCTGGATTGCCTTGCGCACCAGCTCGTTGTTGAGCTCGCGCAGCTCGCCCCAGGAGTTGAGCATCGCCGCGATCGAGTCCTGCAGCCGCCTGGCGTCGGGGGAGTCGACCAGATCGACGCGATCGGGGGTGAACAGCTGGCTGGTGCGCTGGTCGACCGGGATCTGGTCGAGGTCGGCGACGACGAGGATGCGGTCGTAGAGCTTGGTCAGTCGGTCAGCCCGGTTGCGGAGCTCCTGGCTGTCCCAGTGCTTGTGGGCCTGCCCGTTGGCCAGTAGCAACGCGGAATGGCCTTGGGCGATGAAGTTGCGCATCGACCCGACATCGCCCGAGGCGCCGCCCTCGAAGTAGAAGATGTCGATCGGCAGGTGGTGGGTCTGCCCGTTCATACGAAAGGGCATCACGTCGTGAAACTCGCGCCGATCCTTGCGTGGCGCTGCCTCGAACTGCTCGCCGCGGCCCTGGTGGACCTTCGGGTGGTCGCCTTTGGCGACGTGGTTCATCAGCGTCACCGGCACCGGTGAGCGCCATAGGCGGGTGTTGATGACGAACTCCAGGCTTGTCCTGTCATTGCGGCCGGTGTGGAACCCTTCGGTCGCATAGCTGACCAGCGCCAGGTAGGTGCCGGGCTCGAACTCGGGTACCTCGCTCGCCGGCACTGCCAGCGGCGCCGCATGCGGCTTATCCTCGGTCGACTCCGTAACCAGGTAGTAGATGCCGCGGCCCTTCTGGTGCTGCTGCCACTCGGCGACGGCGACGGTGATGACGTCCTCCTCGTCGGTCTCGAGCAGCGACGATGGCCGCCTGGTCAGCAGGACCACGGCTTGAGCGTTGGGGTAGGTAGTGGTCGCTCCCATCCCGAAGGCGCCCTGCTGCCAGAGGTTGGCTTCCTTGTGTCGCGAGCCGATGCGGAAGATCGAGTCGCCGACGTAGGCGTTTGCGATCCCGCAGCCCTGGTCACGGTAGGTCAGGGTTACGCGCTTGGAGCGTCGGGCCGGTGGGTCGGACTCATAGATGTCGATCCGGGCAAGCTTGGCCTGCTCCTCGCGGGTCAAATGCCCGAGTAGCGCCTTCGCTGCTTCCGTCGGTGTCTTGTAAGGCACTACAGACAGGTCATTGCCGAAGCGCTCACGCGCAAGGCGCTCGAGGATGGCGTCGGGCATGTTGGTCACCGGCTCAAGCGCCTTGTGGTCGTAGCTGCCCGGCGTCGACAGGGGCCCGAGGTTGTTGACGGTGTCGCCGACGAAGCGCTCGTGGCGAGCGCCGACGTGCATCTGGATCATGTCGTTGACCTGGCTCGCTTCGGCGGCGGTGTGGGCGTTGAGCGCAGCGCGGACGATCGCAGTGCCGGTGACAGTTCCGGTCTTCGTGGTCTTGCTGTTCATCTCTGGCTCCTCTCTTGCCTCGGCCTAGGCCTTGGCCTTGAACTCGTCCAGCGCCTTCTGCCCCGACGTCGTCAGAGCGTAGGAGCCGTCCCTCATCTTCGGCTCGATTAGCCCCCACTCTCGCGCCCGGGAGACGTAGCCTGACGCCACGGACTCGGCAACCGACAGCTTCCAATCGCCGTCGAAGTCAGCGCCGAGACGCCTCTCGAAGTACTCGCTGAGCTCGACGCGGCCAGCGCCCCCTGATGCTCCCTCGAGCACCGTCCTGAAGCCCCAGGCATCAGGCGTAGCGTGCTGGCGCTGGTGCTGAAGGAAGCGGTGCGCCAGGTCCTCGGGGTGGGGGTAGGAGAAGTCGAGACCATCGAAGACTTCGACCAGTTGCCAGCCGATCTCGGTTAGGCCGATTTCCGGCGAACGCGGGTCCCCGACAGCGGCCACCGCGTGCCACTCGAAGAAGGGTCCGCTCGCAGCGAGTTGGCCGCCCGCATCGGCCTTGCGCGCCAGCCCACCGAGTGCAAAGGCGCGGAACCCCTGGTCGGCCGACTGCGGCTTCTTCGGGTTGCGGGGCAGCATCACCGCGAGCTTCGGTCTGCCCTTGGTCTCCAGCGCCTGCAACTGGGCGGCCAGCTTCCAGGCCTCCTTGGTCGTCTCCTCATAGAAACCGCCAAGCGCCACCGGGTCCTCTGCCGTGACCTCGGCGAGGCGGTTGAGAGCCCAGGCGGTCGGGGCGTCGCGGTTGTGCATGCCGAATAGCGGATGCTCGGGGACGTGCGCCAGCTTGTTCTCGATGACGGCGCCGCGCTTCTCCGGCGCGGACATCCGCGTCTCGGTGAGGCCGCCAAGCGGCTCAATCTTGGGCATCGTCTTCGCCGGCTCCGTGACGGGCGAGCTGTCTCCGTGACCGTTGTTCGAGGGCTTCGAGCTGGCCGCCTCGGCCTCGGTCTTTGCCACGGGCGCCGCGGGCTCCTCACCATCGGGGTAGCGCAGGTCGATCAGGCCCTGCTCAACCAGGTCGTTGATCAGCTCGTGGCGGTTGGTGTAGCCGCCGATGCCCTCCTGGACTGCGCGGTCGACCTCCCGCAGCACGTCAACGTTGAAGATGACCTTCGACGGGCGGTACTTCTTTGGATCGGTTGGGAAGAAAGCCATCTCTACTCCTTAGTTAGCGGAAACAGTGAGTAGAATAGCACAAACTAGGGATAGTAGCCTCCCCTTTCCGGGAGACTCCCCCCACGTCCCCCTAAATTGCTGAGAATGAGTGGCCGTAACTCGAATGAACCCTAGTAGACCCTCGTTTCCAAACAGCAACACCGGCACCCGTGGGGAGTACTTTGAGCAGCGCGCGCTGGGCTACACTTTTCCCTGTGGCGGCTCATCCTTGGCCCGACGTTCCAGACAAGCACCGGCTGGGTGCTGGAGTTGATGGAAGAGCGGCTGGAGCAGACCAACCAGCCCGCCAGGGAGCTTTCCGCGCGTGCTGATGAGCTCCGCGCGGAGGCGGTGCAGACTGACATCGACGGGTACCGCGACGCGGCTCTCGCTTTGGCCGATCGCTACGAGCAGCCAGCGGCTGCTCGTCTCGCTTCGGCTTAGCCCTACGGTCCTCGCATCGAGCGCAGCTGCGCGGCGATCTCTCGCTGCCGGTTGAGCAGGGAGTCGACATTGGACTCGATGCCCGCCAGCTCGGATTCCAGTTCAGCGAGCGTCTCTTCCGCTCCCTTGCTGTCGAGCAAGCGCTGCTCGAGGCACCTGGCGGAGAGCTGAGGGGCAGTGGCCGATAGGCCGGCAGCTCGACCGTCACGATTTGCGCTGATCGCCTGTCGATCTACCTCCATCGCGGTCTCCATTCCTCGTTGGAGTCATCATGGGCTATGTCCAGCGAGCCCGTCTTTTGCATCGGGACTCCCGGATGTTCGTGGGTACCGATTTGGGTACCAACACCGCAGAACGAGGCTGATCGAGACCTACGTTCCCTAACTCACCCGACGCCTCAAAGTGCCCATTTACAGGGAAAAGGTGATCCTGTCACGCCGGAGGTCGCGGGTTC
>JBAVGD010000228.1:0-5719 GCA_049684635.1 Solirubrobacterales bacterium
TCGTCCAGCTCCCGGATCGGAGTGAGCGAGGCCGTGCCGTGCTCACGGTGCCAGCGGCGGCGGGAGAAGTTGTCGACGACCGCAACCTCGTGACCGCGGGCCGAGAACCTCAGGGCCGTCGGCCAGCCCAGGTAGCCGTCGCCCCCAAGAATGAGAACGCGCATAGGTCGCGGCAGGGTACCGGAAGAAGGCGACATAGCATCCGCTCGATGAATCGGGAGCGAGCAGGACTGCGTCCCCCCGCCGACCTGCGAGCAAGCGCGCCATGAGTCGGCTGATGGAGAGGAACGGGGGCCGAGCCGGTCTCGCCGTCCTTGCAGCGATCCTGCTCCTCGGCCTTGGCCTGAGGGTCGATCGGGCTTGGGAAGGGCGCCCACCCGTGTACGACGCCGTCGCCTACGGCCGGATTGCCGTGAATCTGGAGCGCGATGAAGGATTTACGCTCGGCCATGCCGCGACGCAACCGGCCGGCAACTACTCACCCGGGCTGCCACTCCTCGTCGCCGGCCTCTACGAGATTGCCGGTGGCCCCGATGAACGGTTTGCACGCGTCGTCCTCGCCTTGCTTGGCACCCTTGCGGTGCTCTTCACCTACCTGATCGGCCGCCGCCTCGGCGGCCCTGCCGCGGGTCTCGTCGGAGCGGGCGCGATCGCGATCTATCCCGCCCTCCTGGAGTACCAGGGCATGCTCATGTCGGAGCCACTGGCGACCAGCCTGCTCTCCGGCGCGGTGCTGTCCATGCTCTGGGCGGCGGACAGGCGGCGCCATCTGGCCTGGCTCCTGCCGGGAGCGTTGCTGGGCGCAACCGCGATGACCAGGCCCGAGTATCTCGCGATCGCGTTTCCCCTCGCCGTTGTCGTCTTTGCTCGCGGCGGTCGCGCTCGCTGGCGCCCCTCCCTCGCACAGGCAGCCCTCCTGCTCGCCGGACTCCTCCTCGTCCTCTCCCCCTGGACGATCCGCAACGCGATCGCGCTTCACCGCTTCGTGCCGATCTCAACCGGCGGCGGCCAGGTGCTCTTCGCGGGTGCCTACCTGCCATCGGGCGGTGATCCGCAACGAGTCGGGCAAGAGGTGCTGGAACGTCATCCGGGCCTGCGGCGCGCACTTGCCGCGAAGTACATTCCGAGCGGCAACCGCTCACTGGAGGCGGTCCTCGCTCGAGTCAGGCTCGAGCAGATCCTCGCCGCCCTGGCCGCCCAGCGCTATCCCCGCCTCGAAAGCGACCGGGCGCTCGCGCGCATGGGGCGGGAACGCCTCTGGGACGACATCACGCAAGAGCCCCTCCCCTACGCCGGCTTCGTTGGCGCCAAGTTGGCGAGGATCTGGTGGCATGGCGCGCGCGAGGTGATGGAAAAGCCCGTCTGGGAGATGCTGCATTGGGCACTGCTGGCGCTCGGCCTGGTCGGATTGGTGGTGCTGGCCAGGCAGCGCCGCTGGGAGGCGATCTTGCTCGCGGTGCTCGTGACCGCCGTTACCGCGGTCGGCGTTCTCCTCGTCGCGTCGCCGCGGCGGCTGCTGGTGGCGTTGCCGGAGGTCGCCGCGCTCGCGGGTGTCGGAGCCACCTGGCTTGCGGTTCGACTTTCCTCCCAGCGACACGCCCGTTAGCGCGGATAGCCTGGCCATCATGCCCTCCCGAATCTCGCGATGGATGCGGGCGCTGCCCGATCGGTACGGGCGCGTGACCCTCGTCCTCCTCGCCCTGATCGTCGCTCTCGGCCTGGGGTTGCGGGCGTACCGGGTGGTCGAACCGCTGGGCAGCCCGGGAGACGACGCTCACGCCTACTCCGCGCTTGCGGAGACGCTCTACCAGGAAGGCAGCTATGGCGGCCCCGGCTTCGACGGCGCAAGCGACTGGTCGCCCGGGGCCCCCCTCCTGTACGCCTCGGCGTTCTACCTCACCGGCGGCGCCCGCGAAGGGACCGCCCGCATCGTCGAGGCGCTGCTCGGAACGGCCGCGATCATCGTCGTCTTCTTGCTCGGCAGGCGCATCGCATGCCGGCCAACCGGGCTGCTGGGGGCACTGGGCGTTGCCGTCTACCCACCCTTCATCCATTCCACGGGCGCGCTGTTCAGCGAGCCGCCGGCGGTCCTGACTCTTCCCGCGGCGGTGCTGGCATTCCTCTGGGCCGCGGACCGGCGAAGCCCCTACACCTGGCTGCTACCCGGATTCCTCTTCGGCCTGACCGCTCTGATCCGACCCGAGTACCTGGTCGTTGGGCTCGCCTTCGCGGTGCTGGCGGCACTTCGGGTCGGCCGGCAGCTGACCTGGCCCCGCGGGCTTGCCGCCGGCGCCGTACTGATCGCCGCCTTCGCGGCGCCGATCATCCCCTGGACGGTTCGCAACGCGGTGGTTCTCGATCGCGTCGTGCCAATCTCCACGGGCGGTGGCAAGGCCCTCTACGTGGGCACGTCTCTGCCGGCCGACGGCGACTACGAGCGCGTCAAGGCGCTTCTCGTCAAGCGCTACCTGGGCCGCGATCTCGAACCCAACTCCCGGGCCCTAGACGCGGTCAACCCCACGCCGCTATTCGATCGCGTTGCCGCCCGCTACCCCAACCTTCCCCGGGACAGCTCGCTGGGGAAGATCGGCAGAGAGAACTTCTCGAAGTACTTCGGCGAAGATCCGATCGGCTACCTGGGGATGACCGCGCGCAAGGTCTGGCGCATGTGGAGCGCCGGCATCGGGGAAGCCATGGGTACAGCGGCAGGCCGGGTGGGACAGACCCTGATCGTCGTGCTCGGGTTGATCGGCCTCGTGCTACTTGCCTACCGCAAGCGCTGGTGGGAGGCGGCCGCAATGGCCACGCCAATCTTGCTGATCACCCTCGTCGGTGCGGCATCGCTGGCGACGCCGCGCCGCAACGAGATCCTCATGACACTGGTCTTTCCACTCGCCGGGCTGGCCGTATCCAGAGCGGGTGCCGCCATATCCTCCAGCCGCGTATGGCCGAGCAGGCAAGCATCTTCCCCTCGCAGCTGACGGCGCTCCGCGCCGCCGGTGTGCTGATCGCCGTTGCGATCATCGCCTTTGCGATCGTCCGCCGCCGCTCTTTGCGGAACGCGGACGTTCTGCTCCTCCTCGCCGCCGGCATCGGCCTCGCGATCGTCTCGGGCACCGAGATCACCGACCGGCTCCTTTCCGCGTTCTCGTTCCAGAAGGGCAACGGCGGGCGCATCCTCGGCCTTGCCGTCTTCGCGATCTTCATTCTCTTCACGCTGGTTCTCCGCGCCCTGTCGCAGGCGGGACGCAACGCGCGGCAGTTGTCGGCGGTTCTGGAGGGGCTTGCCTGGGAGGAATTTCGCCAGGCTGACCTTCCCCAGCGCTTTCGCGGCAAGATCGCGATCCTGATCCCGGCCTACAACGAGGCGGAGAGCATCGGCCATGTCCTGGAGCTGATTCCAAGCGAGGTGTACGGCGTGGCGACCGCGGTCCTGGTGGTGGACGACGGATCTCGCGACGGGACCGCCGAGATCGCCGCAAGACACGGAGCGATCGTCGCTCGCCACGTGATCAACCGCGGAGGCGGCGCCGCCCTGCGAACCGGCTACCGGCTGATGGCCGAATCGGGAGCCGAGGTGGTTGTGACACTTGACGCAGATGGCCAGCATCTCCCTTCTGAGATGGAGCGACTGGTCAAACCGGTCCTCGATCACGAGGTCGACGTGGCCCACGGCTCGCGCGTCCTCGGCCGGGCCGATCGCAATCATTTCGCCCGGGAGCTGGGAATCGTCTTCTTCAACCGCCTTGTCTCCTTCATCACCCACACCCACGTCACGGACTGCTCCAACGGCTACCGCGCCGTTCGCACAACCGTCCTCCCGCAGCTCGTGCTGCGCCAGGAGCAGTTCCACACATCGGAGTTCATGATCGAGGCGATCAAGCGAGGCATTCCGGCCAAGGAGGTTCCTGTCACGGTCGAGCAGCGCCTCCACGGCCACTCGAAGAAGCCGGCGGTTATCCGCTACGGCCTCGGCTTCGCCAACGCCATCGTCCGCACCTGGTTGAGATAGCCCTGGCCGCTACCCAACGCCTGGATGCCTGACCTCTGCGGGATCGGGCAGATAGAGATCCGTACCGCAGCGGGGACAGACCTGCACATACAGCTTCACGGCCTTGCCGCAGGTCGGGCACTGCCGTTCGGGTTCGTGCTTCTCAGAGCGGTACAGGACGACCGCGATCAGCCCCAGCAGCGGTAGCGCGGTGCCGATCAGCAGCCAGAGCCAGAACGAGCTTCCCTTGCCGCGACCGATGAGCGCGGTGGCTAGCCCGAAGAAGAATGCGATGACGACGTACTCGTATCCCACGGGTCCATTGTCTCCTCCAGCGGCCTCGGGTGTCCGATTGACCCGAGCTCGGCAAGGTCGCGACGAAAGGGCAGGCTGGCCGTCCAGTCGATCACCGCGCGGGCCTTGCGAGCCGCACCCGGAATCTGGCTCATGTGGTAGCTGCGGGCCAGCCACCAGGCTGGGAAGCCACGGATCGTGCGCCGGCCGATGCGCCCGACCGCCTTGTAGCGGCCAAGGTTGACGAAGGCGGCGCTGCTCCGGTACTCGAACGGCCGGGCCGTCCCAACGCCGAGCTCGGCGGCGATGTTGCGCGCAACCACCGGCCCCTGGCGAACCGCATGCTGAGCGGTGGGGGGACAGAGACCGCCGCGCGGATCCGGCGCGGCGGCGCAATCGCCAATCGCCCAGACGGAATCCATGCCGCGCACCCGCAGGTGCTCATCCACCGGCACCCGCCCACGCTCGTCGAGCGGAACCGAGAGCCCTCGCAAGCTCGGGTGTGCTGTCACACCGGCGGTCCAGACGACGGTGCGAGTCGGCAGCGTCTCGCCGGTTGAGAGTCGCGCACTGCCGGCGCCCACCTCCTCGAGCGTCGTACCGAGCCGGACGTCGATGCCGCGGGCCCGCAGCTCCCGCAGCGCATAGTCCGCCAGACGGGAATCGATCTCCGGGAGCACGCGGCCGGCTGCCTCTACCAGTAGCCAGCGCATCCCGTGAAGGCGGGCGCGCGGGTAGCTGTGGATCGCGTCGGCGGCGAAGTCCTGCAGCTCGGCGAGTGCCTCCAAACCGGCGTAGCCGCCACCGACGAAGACGAAGGTGAGCAATTCGCCGCGCTGAGTGGGACTCTCGCTCGCGTTGGCCGCCTCGAGCGTCTCGATCAGATGGTTACGCAGCCAAATCGCGTCAGCCAGGCTCTTGAAGCCGACGGCATGCTCCGAGAGCCCGGGGACCGGCAGTACTCGGGAGACCGACCCAAGCGCCAGTAGGAGCTGGTCGTAGCGAAGCTGCTCGCTCTCGCCGTCCCGAGTGCGCAGCTCGACGGTCCGAGCAACCGGATCATGCGCCTCCACGGACCCCAACCGGAGGTTCGTCCGGCGGAGAATCTCCCGCAGTGGCGTAACGACGTGCCTTGGCTCCAGCGTCCCCGCTGCCGCCTCCGGCAGGAACGGCGTGTAGAGCAGGAAGTTGACATCGTTGACCAGCACCAGCCGCGCCGACTGGCGCGGCATGATCCGCTCCAGCTCGCGAGCCGCCATCGCGCCCCCAAACCCACCACCCGCGATCACCACATCCCAAGCCATAGTCACAAAAGTAGCACTTTGTAACAACTTGCCACAAAGTGCCTCTTCGCACATTTAATCCCCACCCAAATCTGGGCTGCGGCCGAGAGAGACCAGGGGAAGCCTTGACGGAGCCTCCCCGCTGTTGCTC
>JBAVGD010000229.1:0-4640 GCA_049684635.1 Solirubrobacterales bacterium
CTCTTACACCGCCGCGGACAGCGGCGGCGCGGAACTCGCCAGCGTCGAGCTTTGGGTTAAGGCTCCGGGCGTAACCGAATTCGAACTGATCGCAACCGAAAATTCGCCGGGTCCCTCTGGCTCCTTCCCCTACACGGCGGAAGCAGGCGAGGGGACCTACAGGTTCTATACCCGAGCTCGAGACAGCCTTGGCAACTACGAGCCTGTCCCCGCCTCAGCGGATTCGAACACCGTCTTCGATACCACACCCCCGCAGACGACGATCGACTCGGGCCCGACCGGACCGACCAATGACTCAACGCCGACCTTCACGTTTTCTTCCAGCGAGCTGAGCTCCTTCAAATGCAGCATTGACGCAAGTGGGTTCGTCCCCTGCGCATCACCCTTCGCCGCAGCGCCGCTCGGCGACGGGGTCCACACCTTCGAAGTCAAAGCCACGGATGCCGCGGAAAACACCGATCCCACCCCGGCCAGCGCGACTTTCCTGGTCGACACGGTCGCCCCGACTTCCCAGGCCAGCTCACCGGAAGCCGGGGGCTCAACGACCATCCCCGTCTCCTACGCTGCCGCGGACAGCGGCGGCGCTGAACTTGCCAGCGTTGAGCTCTGGGTCAGGCCGCCAGGCGCGTTCGAATACAAACTGGTCGCGACCGATAGCTCGCCGGCCTCCCCCGGCTCCTTCTCGTACACCGCGGTTGCGGGCAGCGGGACCTATCGCTTCTACACGCGCGCACTGGACAGAGCGGGCAACCACGAGACGGCACCTCCGTCGCCCGATGCGGCCACGGTTCTCGAAGGAATCTCCCCCACGATCCTCCCGTCGATCACCATTTCGCCTGGCTCTGCGTCGCCAGCAGCCCCGACCCTCGCTGGACCGTCCTCGAGCAACGCGCCCGCGTCGGTCCAGTCGACGTTCCACTTGATCAGGATCGCGAGCCACCCGCGCCGCGATTTCGCCACCGTGACTCTGCATGTCCCGGGCCCAGGCACGTTGACCCTCTTCGGCAAGAAGGTGAAGAGGGTGCGGGTGGCGGCTCTGGATGCGGGATCGCTGCGGCTGGCGATGAGGCTGAAGAAGCAGTTTGAAGGCGCGCTTCAGCGGACCAAGATCAAGATCACCTATGCCCCGCTCGCGGGGAACCCGGTGACGCTCGTCTTAACGGTCAAGCTCTAGCGCTCGGGCAGGCGGCCTCGGCGAGTGAGGTCATGGCCTCCACCGTGGCGCTGGCAAGGCCTCTAACCACGACGGTGTCAAGGGCGGCGTAAGCGGCGAGGGCCTGCTGTGCGTCGGCGGCGTCGGCAGCAGCGACGCCGACCGTTCCCTCCGGCTCATGAAGGCGAGCGAAATGGTTGCGGTAGCCGTCGTGGAGATCCCTGTAGAAGGACTCCTCCTTCGCGAGCCGGTCTACGGCATCCGGGCCAACCGCCGTGCGCACGTAACCGAACACCGGAGGCGCCGGCCTTCCGGCCTCTGCGGCGCCGGTCTCGACCTGCTTCCGCGCCGCGGCGGCGAACTCCGGGGTCATCCAGTTGAAGAACGCACCGTCGAACTCCGCCCCGGCGAGCCCGCACATCTTCGGTCCCATTGCCGCAAGTACGAGGCGCACGCCGGGGAGCCGCTCGCGCAGCTCCGGCAGCGACTCGCGCATCCGCGTCAGCGGCTTCTTCGAGAAGCCCGCACCGACACCGAGCCAGAGCCGCGCCGGGTCGAGTCCCAGGCGCGCGACGTCGCCGGCGATCTCCTCCGGAGGGGTGCGGTCCAGCGCGATCACGGCCACACCGAGGTCGATTTCAGGCGCTGCGGCGGCGAACTCGGACAGCGTCTCCAGGCCCTTTGCGCCGGGATGGTCGTTCGACCACATCGACATGTAGCCAAGCTCCATGCAGCGCGCTGCCAGCGGCCGTGCCACCTCCACCTCCAGGCCCGCCGCGACGCCGAATCCCCGAGACATCACGCGCCACCTCCTCCCAACCCGCGGCTCACTGCTCTTCCTGCTCCACGCGAAACATCTTGTCGATGTAATGCATGGAAAAAGTGTTTCGGGCCATCAGGGGAGGGCCTTCTCGAGAAGGGCGACGCACTCGATGTGCGGGGTCTGGGGAAACATGTCCACCGGCCTCACGCGGCGCAGCCTATAACCGGCCTCGACCAGCTGGGCGGCGTTGGGGGCCAGGGTGGTCGGGTTACAGGAGACGTAGACGATCCGCCGTGCCTCGCACTCGAGCACCCTGCGGACGATCTTCTGCGAGAGCCCCGCCCGCGGCGGGTCCAGCACCACGACATCGGGCTTGCCGGCCTTCTCCAGCAACGGCCGCACGCCGGTCCGCGCGCTGCCGGCGACGAAGTGGACGTTTGCGATCTCGTTGCGTTCCGCGTTGCTCACGGCGTCTGAGATCGCCTCGGGCACCAGCTCCAGCCCCCAGACCTCGCCGGCCCGCGCCGCCATCGTCAAGCCGATCGTGCCGATCCCGCAATAGAGGTCGAAGACCTTCTCGCCCCCGCTCAGCCCGGCGAACTCGGCGGCGACCGCGTAGAGGCGCTCAGCCATCTCGGTGTTGGTCTGGAAGAAGGCGCCGTGGGACATCTCGAGCTGGAGGCCGCAAAGCTCCTCCCGCAACCGCTCCTCTCCAATCACGCCGGTCGGGCCGTCGGTCCCGCCGGAATCACCCTCGATTGCCGTGTGGAGATCGACCGGCGGCTTCGGGAAGTGGGCCGGGGCAGTGACCAGACGGGACTGGATCTGCCCGGTGCGCCTCCCCTCCCGAACGACGAGGTTGCGCAGGACGCCGCTTCGCTCGCGACGGTTGTAGGGAGGGATCGACTCCCGGCGAGCCCAATCCCGCACGGCGTTGCGCGCCGCATTGCCGCGCTCGGAGGCGAGCAGGCAGTCCTCGATGCCGACGACCAGGTCCCAGCGTCCGCGCGCGTGGAAGCCAAGGATCGTCTCGCCCGCTTCGCGACCTCTCCCGGCATCCTCGCCAGCGCCTCCCTGACCGCCGCCGCCTCCCTCCGCTCGCTCGCCGAAGGAGTATTCGAGCTTGTTCCGGTAGCGCCACTGTTCAACCGCCGGCTCGATCGGCTCGAGCTCGAAATCCTCGAGGCCGCCGATCCGCCGCAGCGCCTCCTCGACCTGATCCCGCTTGTGGGTCAGCTGCTGCTCGTACTGCAGTCCCTGCCACGGTGCCCCGGGGCAGGGCTCACCTTCGTGAACGCACTGGTCTGGGACGCGGTCGGCTCCGGGGCTCAGCAGCTCGACGGTTCTCGCCTCGGCGAACCTCCGCTTCGCTTTGGTGACCTCCGCTCGCACCCTGTCACCCGGCAGGGCACCGGCCACGAAGACGACGTAGCCCTCGGCTCGCGCGACTCCCCGCCCGCCAAAGGCGAGCGAGTCGATCTCGACCTCGAGCACCTCACCGCGCCGGGGCCGTGTGCCCGGCACCTCGTCGGTGGTTGTCATCTGCGGTCGGGTGTTCCGCGGCAGGGCACTAGCCGAGCTTTTTGCGGGCGCGGCGCGCGGCCTGCGTCGCCTGCTTGCGCGCGGGCCCCGTTCGCCCCGTGACCTCTTTGCGGGCCTGCTGAACCAGCCGTTCCAGTTCTTTCAGCAGGCCGTCCGTCTGGCGGCGGCCGCGTTTCACCAGTTCGGAGAACATCTTTTCGGCATCGCTGCGCGTTATCCGACCCCGTTCCACCGCTTCGTCGACAACCTCCTGAATGCGATCGCGGCTCAGCGTGACGCTGCGTTCGAGGCTCTCGCGGAACTGCTCGACACTCTTGTCGAGGCCGGTCGTCCCGCCGCCGGCCTGGGCGGCTGCTTGTTTCGCGGCTTTCGGTTTCGCTTTTTTCGCGGCAGGTTTGCGAGCGGCTTTCTTAGCGCCACCTTTTCCGGCTTTGGTTTTTTTCGTTGCTTTGCCGGACGCCTGTTTTTTCGTGGGCATGCTCACTCGCCTCCTGTGTTGAAGCTTCTTGCGGACTGACTATGTCATTCCCGGCGCCGTCGGGTCGCGAACCTCGCCTCGACCGGAGCGTGATCGGAGAGGCGCAGGGACAGTCCGTCACGGGCAACCTCCCTTCGCTCCGGCGGCCACTGTCGCGGCGCCTCGATGGTCTCCAGCCCGCGAGCCAGCAGGTGGTCGATCGCGTCCGGACCCGTCGATCCCACCAGTCCAAACCGCTCTCGCAACTCATCGAACGGGCGCGGCGACTCCTGCGGTCGCAGGTTGAGGTCGCCGCCGAAGAGGAGCGGAGCGTCGCGCGCCCACTCCACCGCGCCCGCAGCGGCAAGGAGCACGTCCTCAGCGGCAAGATCGGGATGGTCATTGGTCGCGTGAAGATTTGCCACGCATATGCCCGACCCCGTCCGGGTGAGCGCCATCGCACGGCGCTCAGGCTTTCCCTCATGGATCGCCAGGTCCCGCCGGGCCGCGATGCCACCGAGCGGGCCGGCGGTGCGGACAAGGGTCAGGTTCGAGCCACCCTCGCCTGAGGCGATCAGGTCCGGATTGAGTTGGGCGGCAAACCGGCGCAGCGGGCCGAGCAAATTGCGCGAGGTCAGCACCCGGTGCACGTTGGCGCCGCAGGCTTGCGCCAGCGCCGCGGCGAACCGCGGCGGGCACTCCTGCAGCAGGGCGACATCCCACTC
>JBAVGD010000230.1:0-6636 GCA_049684635.1 Solirubrobacterales bacterium
TCGCCGCCGCCAACGCCACGGCTGCCTCCTCCAGCTCGTCGTCGGCGACCACTTCGTGGACCAGCCCGATCTGCTCGGCGCGGGCGGCGTCGTAGTTGCGGCCGATCAGGAAGAGCTCCTTCGTTCGGGCCAGCCCCACCGTGTCGAGGAACTTCCTCAAACCCGTGTGACCGTAGATGAGGCCCAGCTTTGCGGGCGGCATTCCAAGCATCGCCCCCTCCCCGCAGATGCGCAGGTCGCAGGTCATCGCCAGCTCCAAACCGCCGCCCAGGCAGGGTCCGTTGATCGCCGCCAGCGTCGGCCAGGGGTGCATGGCCAGCGCCTCCATGGCCGCGTGGAAGGGATGTGCAATGAGAGCCTCCGCGTCGCGCTCGAAGGTCTTCTCAGGGATCGAGGCGATGTCGTAGCCGGCTGAGAAGGCTGGTGGCGCCCCGGTGAGAAGGACGCAGCGTGTCTCGATCCCTTTGTCCAGCGCCGGGAGCGTCTCGGCCAGGGCGTTGAGGATGTCGTGATCGAGGGCGTTGCGCCGCTCCGGGTTGGAGATGCGGACCCGGGCCACGGCCTCGGCGGGGAAGTCGAGCAGGAGCTTGCCGCCGGCGAGTTGCTCGGGCATCAATCACTCCAGGACGATGAGGACGTCGCCTTCGCTGACCGCTTGCCCCTCTTCGCAGAGGATCTCGCTGACGGTGCCGTCGTCTTCGACCTCGACCGGGATCTCCATCTTCATCGACTCGAGGATGACGACCGTGTCGCCGTCTTCGACCTTGTCCCCGACGGCGACCTCGATTTTCCACACGTTGCCCGTGATGTGCGCCTGGATGTCCATGGCGCGGGAGAATATCCGCGCGTGACGGCGGAGCGATCGAATCCGGGGGCGGGGGAATCGATTGCCGTGATCGTTGCTGCGCGCAACGAGGTGGACCGGGTGGGCCTGACCGTTGCCGCGTTGCGGAGGGCGTTCGCCGGTGCGGCGATCTGGGTTGCCGATGACGCCTCTGCCGATCGCACCGCCGAGGTGGCGATGGCAGCCGGCGCGCGGGTCGTCAGCCGGCGGCGTGCACACGGAAAGGGCGCGAACGTGACCGCGGCCGTCGAGGCGGCGCTGGGCGACGCGGCCGCGCCGGGCCTGATCCTGCTCTGCGACGGCGACCTCGGCGAGTCCGCGACACGCCTCGAGCCGCTGGTGGCTGCCGTGGAAGCGGGGGAGTGCGACCTCGCCGTTGCGGCCTTCTCGCAACGGGTCGGCGGCGGCTTCGGCATCGCCCTGGGCTTCGCCCGCTGGGCGATCCGTCGCCTCTGTGGCTTCGAGGCCGAGGCACCGATCTCCGGCCAGCGGGCGCTGCGAGTCGAGGCGCTGCGCGAGTGCCTACCTTTCGCCCACGGCTTCGGCATGGAGATCGGGATGACGGTCGATGCGGTTCGGGCCGGCCGTCGTGTTCGCGAGTACGAGCTGGACCTCTCCCACCGGGCGACCGGCCGTTCCCTCATGGGCTTCAGCCATCGAGGCCACCAGCTCCTCGACTTTGCCCGCGTCTATCTCTCTCGCCGTCGCGGTTGAATTCAGCCGCGCTTGGCGTAATCGCCAATCTCGCCGAAGTCGACCATCACGCAGGCCTCGGGGCCGGGAACCTCGGCATCGTGGCCCGGCGGAATCGCCACGACGTCTCCGGGGTTGATCTCGATCTCGGAGCCATCGTCCATGTAGACGCGCATGCTGCCGGAGAGGACGTAGCCGAAGTGCGCCACCTGGCATGAATCGGTGCCGGCGATCGGCTTGACGTTCTCCGACCATTTCCAGCCCGCCTCGAAGGTGCCCTTGCCCACCGTGTGGCCGGCGAGTTGCACCATCTTCGCGTTGCCCTTCCCCTCGAACTGGCGGGTCTCATCGGGAGAATCGAAACTCTTGACCTCAGCGGCTGCCATTGAGTGTCCTTCCATAGAGTTGTCCCTGCCCCGCCTGACCGTATACCCATTGCCAGTCTGAGCCAACTTTGATTCTCGCCATCGACCAGGGGACGACCGGGACCACCTGCCTCGTTTTCGACGGCGACGGCCGCATCGCTGGCCGCGCCTACTCGGAGTTCGCGCAGCACTTCCCGCAGCCGGGGTGGGTTGAGCACGATGCCGCGGAGATCTGGGAGGTGACCAGACGGGTGGCGTTCGAGGCAATCGATGACGCCGGGATTCAGGGGGCGGAGCTGGAGGCCATCGGCATCGCCAACCAGCGCGAGACGATCGTCGCCTGGGACCCGGCGACCGGTGAGCCGATCCACCGGGCGCTGGTCTGGCAGGACCGGCGCACCGCGGAGCGCTGCGACGAGCTGCGGGCGGCGGGCGTCGAACCGCGCGTGCGCGACCGAACCGGACTGGTCCTCGACCCGTACTTCTCGGCCACGAAGATCGAGTGGCTCTTGCGCAACGTGGAGGGTGTGCAGGACGCCGTCTTTGGCACGGTCGATTCGTGGCTCATCTTCAAGCTGACCGGCCGTCACGCGACCGACTTCACCAACGCGTCGCGGACGATGCTGTTTGACATCCGGCGCCTGGCCTGGGACGAGGAGCTCTGCGCGATGTTTGGCGTCGATCCCGGCCGCTTGCCCGAGCCGATGCCGTCCGCCCATATCTACGGGACGACCAGCGAGTTCGGGGGCAAGGTCCCCGTGGCCGGGGTTGCCGGCGACCAGCAAGCCGCGCTCTTCGGTCAGGCCTGCCATCGCGCCGGGACGGCGAAGAACACCTACGGAACCGGCAGCTTCGTACTGCTCCACACCGGCGCGACCGCCCCGCAGCCGGGGGACGGGCTGCTGACCACCGTGGCATGCGGGCCACAGGGCGAAGCCGCCTACGCCCTGGAGGCGTCGATCTTCGTAACCGGCGCCGCCGTGCAATGGCTGCGCGATGGTCTGGGGGTGATCGAGAACGCCGCGGAAACAGAGGCGATGGCGGCTTCGCTTGACGGCAACGACGGTGTCTACTTCGTTCCCGCCCTGACCGGGCTCGGTTCCCCGTACTGGGACCCCTACGCGCGCGGGACGATCGTCGGCCTGACCCGCGGCAGCTGCCGTGAGCATCTGGCCCGCGCCGCGCTGGAGGCGATCGCCTATCAGACGGTCGACGCGGTCCGGGCGCAGGAGGCGGCGGCCGGGGAGCGGCTGGCGGTGCTGAAGGCAGATGGGGGCGGCGTGGCGAACCGCTGGCTGATGCAGTTCCAGGCAGACGTACTGGGAGCTCCGGTGATCGTGCCGGAGGTTGCCGAGACGACCGCGCTGGGTGTTGCCTATCTCGCCGGGATTGCAACCGAGCGGTGGAGTGGAGAGGAGGTTGGCGAGATGTGGCGCGAGGCCAGCCGCTACGAGCCCCAGATGGAGACAGGCGAGAGAGAGCCGCTTCTGGCCGACTGGCGCCGCGCAGTCGCCCGAGCTGGGGGCTGGGCCGCTCCCCCCGAGTCCGCCACGACCGCCGGCTCCGAGCCGTCCGCGTAGCGACCGATCCGCTGCCGCGCGGCGAGCGTAACCGTCGCTCCCGCCGGGGGTACGCACAGCGACGCCGGCTCCCGCCGGGGTCATCGAGCCCATGTCTGAGATGAAGCCACAGGTCTATAGGGACGATCGTCCCGCCGAGTACTTCGACCAGTTCCACGATCGTGCCCGCAAGGGGGTGGGTTGGACCTATCCGTTCGTGCGGGCGCTCGTAACCTTGCCGTCCCTGCTGCTGTACAGGACCCGTGCGATCGGCCGCAAGAACGTGCCGAAGTCCGGGCCGGTGATCCTCGCGCCGAACCATTTCAGCCAGATGGACCACTTCTTCACCGGTCTGTACCTGCGACGGCAGATTCGCTTCATGGCGAAATCGCAGCTCTTCGGGCCTCCGGTCCTTACCTATATCTACTCGCATGGTGGAGTCTTTCCGGTGCGCCGCGGCCATCGGGACGAGGAGTCCTTCAAGACCGTCTTCACGATCCTCGAGCAGGGTGGCATGCTGCTCGTCTATGCCGAGGGAGGCCGCTCGAGAAGCGGCGAGCTGGGTGATGTCAAACCCGGCATCGGCCGGATTGCCCTGGAATCGGGAGCGCCCGTCGTGCCGGTGGCGATTCACGGCTCCGCTAATGTCCGTCGCTGGAAGCGCCTGCGCTTTCCGAAGGTGACGGTCCAGTTCGGCGAGCCGCTTTCCTTCCCGGTCGAGCGGTCCGTTTCTCGCGAGCGCCAGCTCGAGGTGGCGACGAAGATCTTCGAGCGGGTGCGGACGATGTACAGGCAGCTCGACGAGGAAGGTCGCCGCAAGGTGCTCCGCGCCTCACGCGAGGATCCGGCCACCGCAGAGGCCGCTGAGACGTCCCCCGAGAATGCCGACAGGACCCCGGAGCTGACTGATCCTTCCCGCGATCGCTGAGGGCCCCCGTTAGGGATTGCACCCCGAGGAACGCTCTTGCGCCGGGCTCCAGCCGGTTAGGTTCTTATTCGTAGCGAGCGTCGAGGCGCTCGTAGAACTCTGAGTCGTGGCCGGGCGTCACTATCGCGTTGGGGAATTCGCGGTGGAATAGCTTGAGCTCCTGCAGGGAGCGGCGATAGTTGTGGGCGTCAAACGGTCGAAGGGCGAGAGGGGCGTCATCGAGCTGGCCGATCGTGTACACGGCATCGCCGCCGATCACGAAGTCACGGTCCTTGAGGTGGGCGATCACTGACATGTGGCCGGCGCTGTGACCGGGGGTGTAGGCAAGGCGCAGCGAGCCGTCCCCAAAGAGATCGAAGGTGCGGCCGAACGACGAGTAGGAGTCGATCCCGCCACGATCGAAGTCGATCGTGCGGTAGTCGAAGGCGTAGTCGTAATGAGCGTGGCGGTAGCCGTAGAGGGTCGGGCGACGGCCGATCGTTGCCGCCTCCCACTCCTTCTCGCTGACGATGAAGGTCGAGTGGGGGAACTCGGAGATCCCGGATGTGTGGTCTATGTGCATGTGGGTCATCACGACCAGGGGGATCTCGCCTGGGTCCAGGCCGCGTTTGCGGAGCTGCGCCGGCATGTCTTCGCCGGCGGCCAGCTGGGGCTTGCCGAAGCGGTTGAGAAGCCCGCCCAGATTCTGCTTCGGATCTGTGGCCACTGAGGGGTGAAGGCCGGTGTCGATGGCGATAGCCCCCGCGCTCGGGTGGCGGACGAGGAAGGCTGGGACCGGAACCGCAACCGTGTCCTTCCCGGTCAGGGCGGCGCGCAACAGCCTCGCCGTCGTGAAGTGCCCCCCGGGGTTTTCCATCCACATTTGGGGAAGACTGCAATGCCCGGTGACGATCGGTTCGACCGAAACGGTGGCGCCTGGGGTGCCGCCGGCAAGGGGCTCATGCACCGGCTTGGCCTCGATATGCACCTTCATGGAGCGCTCACATTACCTGGCACGGGGTCATCTATAGGCTTGGCGCGCCATGAGCGACGGTGCGGATTCACAGATCTTCAGGCCGGGGCTACTCGACGATCTGGTCTGCATCGTCTCGGGGGCGGGGAGCGGCCTGGGCCGCGCGACGACGCTGGAGCTGACGCGGCTCGGTGCGACGGTGACAGGCTGCGGCCGGCGTGAGGAGCCGCTGGCCGAGACGGCCGGGCTGGCCGCTCATCTCGCCGGTTCCTTCGAGCGCGAGACGATGGATATCCGCGACGCCGAGGCGGTCGATCGGCTCGTCGACGGCGTGCTCGCGCGGCACGGCCGGCTTGACCTGCTGGTCAACAACGCCGGTGGCCAGTTCATGAGCCCCGCCGAGACGATTACGCCAAAAGGCTTCCAGACCGTGATCGATCTCAATGTTCAGGGGACCTGGCTGATGACCCATGCGGCGGCGACCAAGGCGTTCATCCCGCAGGGCGGCGGGAAGGTGCTGAGCGTCACCCTCTCTCCCCACAACGGGATGCCCGGAATGGTCCACTCGGGGGCCGCGCGTGCCGCGGTGGAGAACATGATGCGAACGCTGGCGATCGAGTGGTCCCGCTTCAACATCAAGCTCTGCTCGCTGGCGGCGGGGCAGTTCGGCACCGAGACCTTGCGGACAAAGTACCCGCGGGTGGTCGTCGACAACGTCGAGCGCTCTGTGCCCCTGGGCAGGCTGGGCGAGCCCAAGGAGATGGCCTGGCTGGTTGCCTACCTCGCCTCTCCGGCCGGCGATTTCTTCTCCGGGACGACGATCACCATCGATGGCGCTCGGGACAACTGGGCCGGCCCCTGGCCGCCCGAAGCCATCGCCGGTGACGGCGGCGAGCCGGTCGCCGAGGAGCGCCGCCCGAAAGCCTGAGAGCCCGTTCCACGACTCCCAACACGCGGGAGTTATGAGGCACTCCATCTCAGCCCGAAACACGCTTTCCATGTATTTCATGGAAAACGTGTTTCGGGTGCCGGCCGGCCTGCCTACTTGCGGGGCTCGAGGATGACGAGCGGGATCTCGCGGCCGCGGCTGCGGGCCTGGTAGCCGGCGTAGCCACCGTAGGTCTTGACCGCCTTCGGCCACAGACGCTCGCGCTCTTCGGGCGTGGCGACGCGGGCATGGACCGGTCGGCGCTCGGAGCCGACCTGCACCGTCGTGTCCGGGTTGGCCTTGAGGTTGTGGAACCAGGCCGGGTGCTTTGGGAAGCCGCCTTTGGAGGCGACGATCACCACATCGT
>JBAVGD010000231.1:0-4344 GCA_049684635.1 Solirubrobacterales bacterium
GACGAGGCCGCAGTCGGCCGTGGCTAGGATCGAGGCAATGACGTTGGCTGATTCCGATTCAGCGGCCGTCGACGGTGGGGAGAGCGAGAAGATCACAATCGTGCTCGCCGATGACCACACGGTCGTGCGGCGGGCACTTCGACTCCTGCTGGAAGAAGAGCCCGATTTCGAAGTGGTCGCCGAGGCCGACGACGCCGACGCGGCTGTTCGCTACGTGCGCGGGCACAAGCCCACCATCCTCATCCTCGACCTCAATATGCCCGGGAAACCGAGCCTGGAGGCGATCCCGGAGATCCAGGAGGGGTCGCCCAACACCCAAATCGTCGTCCTGACGATGCAGAAGGAGCCCGGATTCGCGCGGCAGGCGTTGCAGCTCGGCGTGCTCGGCTACGTCCTCAAGGAGGCCGCCGACGACGAGCTTGTGCAGGCGGTGCACCGTGCCGCCGTGGGAGAGACCTACCTGCAGCCCGCGCTGGGTGCGCGGCTCGCCGCCGAACCGGACTCGGGCAAGGGCGACCTCAGTGAGCGCGAGACTGACGTGCTGCGGCTGATTGCGTTCGGCCACACGAACACCGAGATTGCGGAGAAGCTCTTTATCAGCGTCCGCACGGTCGAGACTCACCGCGCTCACATCCAGCAAAAGCTCGGCGCCAGCAGCCGGGCGGAGCTGGTGCGCGACGCCCTGGCGCGCGGCCTGGTCGAAACCTAGTAACTACTGCTCCTCGGACCGGGGACGGCTCGGCACCGGCTGGCGGCGAGGCGTCTCAACGTGCACTTCATCGATTGGGATCGAAGCCAGGACGCGGGTCCCGGACCCCGGTTTCGATTCGATCTGAAGGTCACCCCCGGCAAGCTCGGTCCGCTCGCGCATCCCGATCAGGCCGAAGCCGCGCCGTTTCGCCGCCGGATCGAAGCCACGGCCGTCATCTGAAACGCGCACGGACAGGCTGCCGTCGTGCTCCCCGATATGAAGCGTCGCGCTGCTCGCCTCGGCGTGCTTGACCACGTTATTGAAGGCCTCCTGGACGAGCCTGTAGACAACCGTCTCGAGCTCCGGATCGAAGCGATTGGTGCCTATCGAGAGATCGGCGGTCACGGTGATGCCGGTGCTGTTCGAAACACGCTCGACCAGGTCCTCGAGTGCCGCCACCAGGCCGATCTGATCTAGTGTCGCCGGCCGTAGCTCGGTGATCAGCGCCCGCAGCTCCTCGATGTCGTGGCTGAGATCGTCGACGACCTCGCCCACGGCTTGTTCGAGCTGTGGTCCGGGCCCCCGCTTGAGAGCCGACGACAGCAACACGCGCCGTGAACCGAGGCCCTGCAACGTCGAATCATGGAGCTCGCGGGCCCAGTGCGCCCGCTCCCGCTCAGCGGCTTGGAGACTGTGCCGCAGCCGCTCCTCGCTGACCGACTGCACCGTCGCGACGGCGGTGGCGGCGCTGGCTGAGGCGGCGATCAGGAGGCGCTCGTCTTCGGCATAGAACTCTGGGCCTTCCTCGAGCCGATCCAGCGCAACGATCATCCCAAGCGGTTTGCCACGGAACTGGAGGGGGGCCAGCAACGCCGCCCGTGCTTTGATGCCCAGCGCCTCCGAAGCACGCAGGGCATCGGCGGGGCTGGGAGCCTCGATTGATACATACCGACCGATTGGATTGGAGCCGCACTCCCCGGCCGCGGCGGTTACCTCAAAGCGCTCTCCCTCGCGCAGCAGCACCAGCAGCGAGCGGGCACCCACCAGTGCCCGGACTCGCTTCGCGATCGTCTCGAGAACCCGCGCCGGATCTGTCTCACCACCAACCGCACGTGCGATCTCGGTCGTCGCCTCGAGGCCGTGAACGGCGCGCTCGAGCGCCCCGCGCTCCTCCTCCGAGCGGCCATAGAGACGAACGTTGAAGATCGTGACGGCGGCCCATTCAGCCAGGATCGTCACCGCCTCCTCATCGGCGGCGTCGAAGTCTCCGTTTGCTTTCTCGGTCAGGTAGAGGTTGCCGTAGGCCTGACCTCGAACGAGGATTGGCACGCCAAGGAAGGTGTGCATGGGCGGGTGCCCCGGAGGAAACCCGTATGAGCGGGGATGCTCGCCGACTCGATGCAGTCGCAGCGGCATCGGATTGCGGATCAGCTCGCCCAAGACACCCTGCCCCCGCGGCAGGTCGCCGATCATGTCCCTTGCGTCGTCGTCGATGCCCACGTAGATGAACCGCTCCAGCTCGCGGCGATCCTCATCGAGGATGCCGAGGGCGGCGTAGCGAGCCCCGGTCAACTCGCGGGCCACGGTCACCACCTCGCGCAGTACAGCCTCTAAATCGAGCTGGGCAACGAGCCCACGGCCGACATCAATGAGCCGGCGCAGACGATGCTCGTCCAACACGTCACGAGCCACGGCTCAAGGGTATACCGCGCAATGCACCGGCACTTCAGCGGAATGGTTCTTACCGTCCAAACCCAGGGTTTTCACGGATCTGGCGGGTCGATAAGGGGACGGACCCGCGTCTGGTCGTGTGATTTTCGGGCCTCGACGGTGCTCATACATATGTCCGGGGCCTTATAGAACTTTGATTTGGCCTGGACTGTGCCGATTACCAGGTACCTAGACGAATTCCCTGAAAGCGAAGAACCATGGGCACGATGAATGCATCCAACTGGCGTCGAGGTCGGTCAGCCTGGCCGGCACTCGCGCTCCTGGCTGCCGCCGCGCTCATCCTCTCGCTCGGCTGCGCCAGTGCCTCTCCCGAGGGCATGATCGTGGTCAGGGGCGCTGAATCCGGTTCCCATCTAAGGCTCTACGTGAGCGGCGACGCCCTGCTCGTCGATGGCTACATGGCCCCTGGTCCGCAGACCGGCTGCCGCAGCCAAGATCGCAACACTGCGATCTGTTCCTTCTCGGAAGTAGACCGCATTGAAGTCGACATGGGACCGTCCAGCGACAAGGTCGAAGTCCTGGACGCGCTGCCGCTACCGCTCACCACCTATCTCGGGCACGGCGAAGACAAGCTGATCGGCAACAGCGAGCCGGATATCTGCTATCCGCAGGGGACCAAACGCAACCGCTGCATCGGTGGCGGTGGAGAAGACGTCTGCATCACGGGTCCGCGCAACACCGACTGCGTCGGCGGGCCGGGCAACGACTACTGCAAAGCCAGCACCGGGAGCGACGGCTGCTGGGGCGGCCCCGGCGAAGACGTCTGCGTGATGGGTCCCGGCCAGGACGGCTGCCACGGGGAAGGCGGAAACGACCGCCTCTATGGCGGCCCCCAACCGGACCAGCTCTATGGCGGCCCGGGCTTCGACTACTGCGACGGCGGTCCGGGTATTGGCAAGTCGCACGAATGCGAGGCCGGCCCCGGCCACTGAGCATCCTCGCCGACCAGGCGTAGATCTCCCGGCGGCGCCCCGTTACCTACCGGTTACCGAACGACCACTGTGAGCGTGAGCACGTTGGTCGGTCCAAGCGTCTGCAGGCCGACCTGGTCCGGGGTCTGAACGTTCGTTACCCGCAGCTTGTAGACGCCGGCCTTGCGAAAGACGATCGTGCGCGTCGATCCCCTCACGGTCCTCGGATTCCCGAGCGAAAGCTTTGGGCCCGCCGTCTGCGTGAAGTCGAAATCCATCGGGCATTCCGGCCGGATCACGAGGTGGGTTCCGCGGCTGAGCGTGATCTTCGCCGAGGGGCCAAGCACCTTGTTGGTCTTCCAGACATGGCAGCCCTGGACGAAGTGCATGATCTCCATGCGGAACGTCGGTGAGGCGATGGCGGCGCCCCCGGTCGATCCCAGCGTCAGACCCAGGACGACGAGGAACACGAGCGATAGGCGTCTCTTTCCGCGGACTTTCACGGGTAGGCGATGGCTAGACAGGCGCATGCTGCCCCTATGTCTACCTTCGGCCTTGGCATCCGGCATCGGCGGCAAGCCGCGCCAATCGTGCGGTCAAGTACGTATGACGCGCCGTCGCCGAGCCGGCACGTTGCTCAATCTTCCAAGTCCTCGGCCAGCTTGGCCAGCTCGGAGACCTTGAGGTCGAGCGCGGCGCCGATCCTCTTGACGCTCCCCCAGGCCGGATTATTCCGGCCACTCTCGATATGGCTGATCCAGGTCGGATGGACCCCAGCGGCGTGGCCGAGCGCCTCCTGGCTGAGGCCGAGTTCTTCCCGGCGCTGCTTGATCGCTTGGCCAAGGCCGGGTTGTGGCTCGGTGCGGGGCGCCATGAAGGGCTAGACGCTTCCCGCTTCTGCCGTGTGGGTCTATAGAGTCGAACTCAGGTATGCTCTCGAACTCAAATTGGGCGAGTCCCTCAAGACGGACAGATGGGACGGCAGGAAGTGGGAACGGCTGAGGATTGGAA
>JBAVGD010000232.1:0-9877 GCA_049684635.1 Solirubrobacterales bacterium
CCAAGCGGGGCGGTCACGGCGCGGATTCCGCATGGCAGCGCCATGTGGGATTCGCGACGAGGCCGAATCCGCGCCTGTCCTGGGCCGTATCCGGGGGTGCGATTTCCCTACTGGGATAGGTCCTTAGACGCACCGGGCTTCGCACCCGGTGCGTCTCACGGCGATTCAGCAGAGGATGCGCTTGTGGTGGAGCTGCACTTCGTTGGCGATGGGTGGAAGAACGGCGATGGTGACCCAGGCGCAGGCGCCGCCTTCATGGGAAAACACCCTCGAGACGCAGTCGATCCGATGCAGCGACCGGCGTGTGCATGGCCCAACCCGCCAGTCGTTGCAGCCTTCCAGTCCGCGGCACACTTCCGCCGTGTACTGCTGGATCGCGCGCTTGGCGTAGCCAAAGCGCAACTGGTACGCGCCCTCCGCTACACCCGCGAACAGCAACAGCCCGAGCACGGCGGCAACGACGATCTTGATCCTCAATTTTCCTCCCCTCGGATGAGACACGCTCTCATCCTAAACCGAACTCAGGAACCCCTCATGGCCGGCTCGGCTGGCATTCGAGTCGAGAGCGGCACGCGTCGTGCTGCTTTCCAGTGGAGAGAGGCACGCGTCGTGCTTACCAGTGGACGCCTTTCATCAGGTGCGCGAAGGCAACGGCCTCGGTGGTCGGCGCTTTGTCAGGCGCCTCCTCCGCCGTGCCCTTGGCGGCCTGCGAATCGGGGAACAGCCTGTACGCGGCGCTGAGGATCGTGTCGCTTGCCTTCGGCGCCACCGCGTAGAGCAGCTCGCCGAACGTGCCGAGGCGCGTCGCAACCTTCTTCGGCCTGTGAATGATCGCCCGCGTGATCATCTCCGCGGCCTCCTCCGGGGTGATCGCCGGGAACATGTCGTACATCCGGGTGGGCGCGATCATCGGCGTCCGCACCAACGGCATGTGGATCGTCGTGATGTGCACCCCGTCTTCGATCACCTCCGAGGCGATCACACGTCCGAAGGCGTCGAGGGCCGCCTTGGAGGCGACATAGGCGGAGAAGCGCGGCGGATTCGTCTGGGTGCCGATCGTGCTGACGTTGATGATGTGGCCGGACTTCAACGCCCGCATCGCCGGCAGCAGAGCCAGGATCAGGCGGACTGGGCCGAAGTAGTTGACCTGCATCGTTCGCTCGTAGTCGTGAAAGCGGTCGTAGGAGAGCTCGACGGAGCGGCGGATCGACCGGCCCGCGTTGTTGACGAGGATGTCGACCTGACCGTGGTAGGCCAGGACCTCCTCGGCGAGCCGCGCGACGTCGTCCATGTCGGCCATGTCGCAGCGATGGATATGGGCCACGCCGCCGGCGGCTTCGATCTCCTTCTTCGTTTCCTCCAGCTTCTCGAGGGACCGCGCCACCAGCAGCACGGTCGCCCCGGCGTCGGCGACCTTGACGGCGGTGGCCCGCCCAATCCCCGAGGAAGCGCCGGTGATCAGGATCACCTTTCCGCGCACCGCCGAGGCCAGCGAGCGGTCTTTGAAGAGGTCGGGGTCGAGGTTGCGCTCCCAGTAGTCCCAGATCCGATCCGCATAGGTGTCCAGCGGCGGGACGGTGATCCCGGAGCCCTGCAGAGCCGCCTGTGCTTTGCTCGAATCGAACCTGGTCGGGTAGTTCACATAGGTGAGCAGGCTGGAGGGAATGCCAACCTGTCCGAGTGCCATCTTCGCCACCCGCTTCGCCGGTGGGAACAGCCGCAAGCCGGTGCGGATCAGCGTGGTTGCCGGATCGGTCAGCTCCTGATCCAGCCTCACCGTGGTTTGCGGCGCGTCCGCGACATGCGCGAAGAGATCGATCACCTCGCCGGCGGTCTTGGGGTTCGGATCGGTTAGGTGGAAGGCCTGTCCGTCGAGGTCGGGCTGGTGCGCGATGTGGTCCATTGCCGCGGCGACGTAGTCCACCGGGACGATGTTGATCTCCCCCCCTTCGATGCCCACCGCCGGCAGCCATGACGGCAGCACCCGCCGCGCCCGCTGCAAGAGCTTGAAGAAGTAGTAGGGCCCATCGACCTTGTCGATCGCTCCCGTGCGGGAATCACCGACCACGATCCCCGGCCGGTAGACCCGCCATGGACGGCTGCATTCCTCGCGCACGAGGCGCTCCGACTCGTGCTTGGTACGGAAGTAGGGGTGGTTGTCGAGGTCTTGGGCCTCCTCGAACATGTCCTCGCGCCACTTGCCACGGTAGAGGCCCGCCGCGGCGATCGAGCTGACATGGTGGAAGCAGCCCGCGTTGATCGCCTCGGCAAGTTCCACCGCGTGCCGTGTGCCCTCGACGTTGGCGGCCTGCTGGGCGCCGGCGCTGGCCGCCATGTCGTAGATCGCGGCCAGATGGAAGAAGTGCTCGACGTCGCCACGCAACGTGACCAGGTCCTCCTCGGAGACGCCAAGCACGGGTTGGGAAAGATCGCCCGCGATCGGAACGACCCTCGCACCGTCCGCTCCCCAGCCGGTCCGCAACTCCTCCAAACGGCCTCGGGAGCCGGCTCGCACCAGCGCGTAGATCGTTCCCTCGCGCTCCAGGAGACGGGAGACGAGGTTGCGCCCGATGAACCCGGTGGCCCCGGTGACGAAGTAGTTCACCGCTGTTTCATACACTCAAATCAGGAATGGCGCAAACGGCGACCGTCCAGATCCAGATGCCCGAGATGGGCGAGTCGGTCACCGAGGGGATCGTGCTCGAGTGGCGCGTGGCCGTGGGCGACTTCGTCCAGGAGGGCGATACGGTCGTCGAGGTCTCGACCGACAAGGTCGATGCCGAGGTGCCGGCGCCGGCCGATGGCGTGATCACAAAGCTGCTCGCCGAGGTCGACGACGAGGTCCCGGTGGGCGGGCCCCTGGCGGAGATGGAACCGGGCGGGCCCAGGGATTCCGCCGAGGGATCAAGCGGATCGGCTGCGGGTCCTGTCGTCGAGGATGGCACGTCGTCCTCGCAAGCTGCGGGCGACGTCCCACCCTCGACGCCACCCGCGGACGGAACCGATGGAGCCCCCCGCGGGACCAACGCGGACGATGGTGTCCGTGCCACACCGGTGGCTCGTCGGGTGGCCGAGGAACTGGGGGTCAACCTTGGCGGGCTTGCCGGGAGCGGGCCTGGATCCAAGGTGACCAAGGAGGACGTGCTCGCCGCTGCCAACGGGGGCGGGGCGGGTACCGAGGTGGCAACCGCCCCGGCGGCGGGGAACGCCAAGCCTCTGCGCGGGCCGATGGCGATGCTGGCGCAGGCGATGGACGAGAGCAGGGCGGTGCCGACCGCAACGTCCTTCCGCACGATCGCGGTCGACACGCTCGACGCCAAGCGCAGGGCACTGAACGCGGTGCTCAAGGAGCGTGGGCTGAAGGTCTCCTTCACCCACCTGATCGCCTGGGCGATCGTCCGGGCGACCGAGGAGTGGCCGGTGATGACGCGGACCTTCGAAGAGAAGGACGGCAAGCCGTTCGCGATCGAAGGCAGCCCGGTCAACCTCGGGATCGCGGTGGACGTGGAACGAAAGGACGGCTCGCGCAGCCTGATGGTTCCCGCGATCAAGGGTGCGAGCGGCCTCGACTTCGCCGGCTTCCACTCCCGCTACGAGGACCTGATCGCCAAGACGCGGGACAACAAGCTCACCGCCGACGACTTCCAGGGCACGAACATCTCGCTGACCAACCCGGGCGGGATCGGCACGGTCGCGTCGGTGCCGCGCCTGATGAAGGGCCAGAGCGCGATCATCGCGGCCGGCGCGATCGGCTACCCGCCCGAGTGGTCTCACGCGTCACCCGACCGGTTGCGGCAGCTCGGCGTCGCCAAGGTCATGACGCTGACCTCCACCTACGATCACCGGGTCATCCAGGGCGCCGAGTCGGGCGCCTTCCTGCGGCAGATCGAGCAGCTTCTCGACGGTCAGGACAACTTCTACGAGGCCCTCGCGACAGACCTCGGGGTCGACGCTGCGCCAATCACCGCCGCGCAGCCGGCCTCGGCCGCCGCGCAGCCACTCGGCGCCGCGATCCCAGCCACCGGACCAGCCAAGCCGTCCGCTGGCGGCGAACCTGACAAGGAGCTCCTTGAAGCTGTCCAGGCAGCGGCGTCGCTGCTGACGGGCTACCGGACCCACGGCCACCTTGCCGCCCGGCTGGACCCACTCGGCCGGGAGCCGAAGGGTGACCCCGCGATCGAGCCGGAGCAGCTGAACCTGACCCCGGAGCTGATGGCCCGGATCCCGGCCTCGATCCTCCACATCGGCGTTCCCGGCGAGAGCCTGCTGGACGTCCTGCCCAGAATCCGGGGGGCCTACTGCGGGACGATCGCCTACCAGTTCGAACACCTCTCCTCCCACCAGCAGCGGACCTGGCTGCAGGAGATGATCGAGACCGGCGCCCACCGGGAGCCCCTATCCGACGACGAGAAGCGCCGCCTGCTGCATCGCCTGATCGACGTCTTCGAGTTCGAGCGCTTCGTCGAGAAGGCGTACCTGGGCCAGAAGGTCTTCGCGATCGAGGGCCTCGACGCCGTTGTGCCGATGCTCGACGAGCTGGTCACCCTCGCCTGTCGCGCCGGCGCCGGCGAGGTCGTCTTCGGCATGGCTCACCGCGGGCGCCTCAGCGTGCTTGCCCACAACCTCGGTCGATCCGTGGAGTCGATCCTGGCCGAGTTCGAGGGCGCCAAGCAGATCGACGCCGTCAAGGCGGTCGCGGCAATCCCCCACGGAGGCACCGGCGACGTCAAATACCACTACGGGCACCAGGGCGTGTACGAGAGCAGCGAGGGCGAGCGGATCGCCGTCCGGCTCTACCCCAACCCAAGCCACCTCGAGTTCGTCGACCCCGTGGTCGAGGGCGCCACTCGCTTCGTCCAGTCCACCTTTGAGGGAGCGAAGCTGATCCACGACCCGAAGCGCGCCGTGCCGGTCCTCTTGCACGGCGACGCCGCGTTCCCGGGGCAGGGCGTCGTTGCCGAGACTCTCAACCTGCAGGCCCTGCGGGGCTACGCGACGGGCGGCACCGTCCACGTCATCCAGAACAACCAGGTGGGCTTCACGACCGACCCCGAGGACGCGCGATCCACCCCCTATGCCGCCGACATGGCGAAGGGCTTCAACGTGCCGATCATCCACGTCAACGCCGACGACGTCGAGGCCTGCTCGGCCGCGGTCCGCCTCGCGATGGCCTACCGCGAGCGCTGGGAACGCGATGTCGTCATCGACGTCATCGGCTACCGCCGCTTCGGGCACAACGAGACCGATGAGCCGGCGTACACCCAGCCGCTGATCGCGGCGAAGATCAAGGCCCACCCACCGGTCTTCGAGCTCTACGCGAGCAAGCTGCTGGAGGAGGGGGTTGTCGCGCCCGGGGACGTCGAGCAGGCGAAGACGGAGCGTCACGACGAGATGTCGGCCGCCCTCAAGGACCTGCGCGAGCGGATGGAGCGGGGCGAGTACGAAGACCCGAGCGTGATCACGAGCAGCACCGGCGAACTCGACCGTACGGCAAGCCCTCCCGTGCAGAGCGCGGTCCCAGCCGAGGCGCTCCGCGAGCTGAACGGGCAGTTGCTGGAGACCCCTGAGGACTTCACGGTCCACCGCAAGCTGAAGAAACCGCTGGGCCGGCGGGTGGAGGCGCTGGAGAGCGGAGGAGTCGAGTTCGGCCACGCCGAGGCGCTCGCCTTTGCGTCCCTGCTCACCGAAGGCGTCCACATCAGGCTCACGGGGCAGGACACCGAGCGCGGCACTTTCTCGCACCGCCACCTCGTCCTGCACGACGAGAAGACCGGCTCCACCTACTGCCCGATGCAGCACCTTCCCAACGCCACGGCGCCATTCGAGCTCTACAACAGCCCCCTGTCCGAGGTGGCCTGCCTGGGCTTCGAGTACGGCTACTCGACGGCGGCGCCAAACGCGCTCGTCATCTGGGAGGCGCAGTTCGGGGACTTCGCAAACGCCGGTCAGGTGATCATCGACAGCTTCATCGCCTCCGGCGAGGCCAAGTGGGGACAGACCAGCCGCCTGACGCTTCTGCTCCCCCACGGTTATGAGGGGTCGGGGCCGGAGCATTCCAGCGCGCGCATCGAGCGCTTCATGGCGCTGGGCGCCGAGGGCAACATCCGCATCGCCAACCCGAGCACGGCCTCCCAGTACTTCCATCTGCTGCGCCGCCAGGCCCTGATTCGCAAGCCGCGGCCGCTTATCGTCTTCAGCCCGAAGGGCCTGCTGCGCCTCGATCGCGCCGCGGCATCCCTTTCAGACCTGACCGACGGCCACTTCCATTTCATCCTCGACGACCCAGCCGCCGCCGGCCGCCGCGAGAAGGTGGAGAGGCTGGTGCTCTGCACCGGCAAGGTCTACTTCGACATCGACGCCAGCGAGCGGCGCGGCGCGGCTGAGAAGGTCGCGATCGCGCGCGTCGAGCTTCTCTATCCGTTTGCCAAGCAGCAGCTCGGTGAGCTGATCGCCTCCTACCCGAACCTGAGGGAAATCGTCTGGACGCAGGAGGAGCCGCGCAACATGGGCGGCTGGAAGGTGATGTCGAGAAGGCTGCCGGAGGTTCTGCCGGAGGGAGTCCAGCTTGGCTACGTGGGCCGCCCCACGCGGGCCAGCCCCGGCGAGGGCTACTCGGTCGCCCACTCCCGCGAGCAGGAGCGGATCGTCCTCACCGCCCTCACCGGCGGTGCCTGATGCGAAAGGCGGTCCCCGGCGAGCTGTTCGTGTGGGTCAAGCGCCTCTCCTGGGTTGAGCTGACGATCTTCACCGCTCTGATCGCGTTCTGGCTCCTGCCCGGCTTCGAAACCGAGACCATGGTGTTTGGCTGGGCGCATGGCCTGGGCTTTGTGGGCCTCTGCATAGTGATCTGGATCGCCGCCGTCAGGCGCGAGGCTCCATACGCACTGCTCGCGGCAACCCTCACACCGGTCGGCCCGGTGGGCAGCGTGATCGGAATCGAGCTGATCGAACGGCGTGGTTGGGGGGTTGGGGAGACGACAAAAAAGGTCGCGGAATCCCCATAGATATGCGCAAAACGCCTTGACCCCAGGTGGTTCAGGCGCTATAGGTAAAGGGTGACTGCTCCTCCCGATGTCCCGTTGGGAGGAGCGGCAGCGTCGGCATCCCTCCCTGGCTACCGACGCGCAGGTGCAGTGAGGGTCGCGCGGACCCCCTGCCTCCCGCGGCCCCACTGCGCCGCATCGCCTTGAGGCGGTCCCTCCTCGGCGAGCGTCGCCGGAAGTCCGGTCCCGCAGTCAGGAGTCAGATTTGCGTTCCTCGGCCTGCCTGAGCTTCGCCAGTATGTCCTTCGCCGAGCCGGAAAGATCCTCGGTCGGGTCCTTCCCGAGCAGCGATTCAACTTCGGCGCGGGTCTCCGGGGTGATCGTGATCTCCGTGTCGTCCGGTGCGTGCTTACTACCGCAGGAAAGGCAGCTGACCTTGACGTCCGGATCTTTCGCCATGAGCTTCTGCCCCTCGACGCTGATCACGACGCTCGCGCCGCAGAAGTCGCAGTCCCCCTTCTCACTTCCGGGAAGCAGCGTTAGCGCCTCAAGCGACCAGGATCCGCAGAAGAGGATGGCTGACTCGTGACTTCCTGCCGGCTCCTCGGCCATCCCTAGTCCTTTCGCTCCGACAGAGCCCTCAGCACAGTCTGAAGGATGCCGCCGTTGCGGAAGTAGCCGACCTCGTTCGGGGTATCGAGCCTGACCGTCGCGAGGAAGGAGACCGGCTCCGCGTTCTCACGCCGCGCCGTCACCTCTACGATCTTCGCGTCGCCGCCTTCGGCGTCCCCGACGTCGATTGTCTCCTCCCCGGTCAAACCAAGCGAGTCCACGCTCTGGCCGGCGGGGAACTGGAGTGGCAGGACGCCCATCCCGATCAGGTTGGAACGGTGAATCCGCTCGAAGCCCTCGGCGATCACGGCTCTGACCCCGAGCAGCTTCGTCCCCTTCGCGGCCCAGTCTCGCGAGGAGCCCGTGCCGTACTCCTTGCCGGCCAGGACGACCAGCGGCACGCCCTCCTCGCCATAGGCGGTGGCGGCGTCGAAGATCGTCGTCTCAGCGCCATCGGGGAAGTGACGGGTGAAGCCACCCGCCCTGTCGACCAGGCGGTTGCGGAGGCGGATGTTGGCGAAGGTGCCGCGGATCATCACCTCGTGATTGCCGCGCCGTGACCCGTACGAGTTGAATTCGCGGGGGTCGACTCCCTGATCGATCAGCCAGTGCCCGGCTGGGCTCTCCTTCTTGATCGCCCCCGCCGGTGAGATGTGATCGGTGGTTATCGAATCGCCTAGGACCGCCAGCACCCGTGCGCCTGAGATCGGCTCGACGCCCGGCGCCTCCGCCGGCATCCCGTCGAAGAACGACGGCCTGCGGACGTAGGTCGAGTCCGGCCAGGTGTAGCGATCGCCCGCCGGTACCTCGACGGCGTTCCAGTTCTCGTCGCCCTTCAGCACCTCTCCGTAGTTCCTGACGAACATCTCGGAGGCGATCGAGCGACCGACAAGCTCCCTCACCTCCGCCGGGTCCGGCCAGATGTCCGCCAGGTAGACCGGCTCACCGTCGCTACCCTCGCCCAGCGGCTCGCTCGTCAGGTCGAGGTCCATACGGCCGGCCAGTGCGTAAGCGACGACCAGCGGCGGGCTGGCGAGGTAATTCGCCTTCACATCCTGGTTGATACGGCCCTCGAAGTTGCGGTTCCCCGAGAGGACCGCGCAGACGACCAGGTCGTTCTCTTCGACCGCGGCGGAGATCTCGGCGGCCAGCGGGCCGGAGTTCCCGATGCACGTGGTGCAGCCGTAGCCCACCAGGTTGAACTGGAGCTGATCGAGATACTCGGTCAGACCCGCTTTTTGGAGGTAGTCGGTGACCACGGTCGAACCGGGGGCCAGCGACGTCTTCACCCAGGGTTTGCGCCGCAGTCCGCGCTGCACCGCATTGCGCGCAAGCAGCCCGGCGCCGATCATCACCGACGGGTTCGAGGTGTTGGTGCAGCTGGTGATCGCGGCAATCACGACGCGGCCGTGATCGAGCTCGACCTTCGTTCCATCCTCCAGCTCGACCTCGACCGCGGTGGCGCTGTCGCGCTGGAGCGTCGCCGCCTGACCGCTCACCGGCTGCCGGGGCTTGCCGCGCTCGTCGTCATGCGCCTCGGCGGGTGGATCGGAGGCGGGAAAGGACTCCTTGGACGCCTCGTCGACGCCGTTGCCCATCGACTCAGCCGCATCCGGATCGAATTCCCGCATCGCCTCGAGGAAGGCCTGGCGGGCCTGCGACACGGGTATCCGGTCCTGGGGCCGTTTCGGTCCCGCAATGCTCGGCTCGACATCTCCGAGGTCGAGTTCGAGCATCTGCGAGAAGACGGGATCCTCGGAATCGGCCGTGTGAAACAGCCCCTGCTCGCGCGCGTAGGCATCGACCAGCGCGATCGCCTCCGTGGGCCGTCCGGTCAGCTCCAGGTAGCGCAGGGTCTCGGCGTCGATCGGGAAGATCGCGCAGGTCGACCCGAACTCCGGCGACATGTTGCCGAGCGTCGCCCGGTCGGCCAGAGCGAGGGTCGGAAGCCCCGGTCCGAAGAACTCGACGAACTTGGAGACGACGCCGTGTCGGCGCAGGATCTCCGTCACCGTCAGCACGAGGTCGGTCGCGGTGGCTCCCTCGGGCAGCTCTCCTGTGAGCTTGAAGCCGACGACCTGCGGCAGCAGCATCGAAACCGGCTGGCCCAGCATCGCCGCCTCGGCCTCGATGCCGCCGACGCCCCAGCCGAGCACCCCGAGCCCGTTGACCATCGTGGTGTGGGAGTCGGTGCCGACAAGGGTGTCGGGATATGCCTGCAGGCTGCCACTCCGGTCGCTGCTGTAGACGACCTTGGCGATGTACTCGAGGTTGACCTGGTG
>JBAVGD010000233.1:0-8099 GCA_049684635.1 Solirubrobacterales bacterium
GCCAGCCGTCGCGGCGAGTGGAACCAACTCCTCGCCGCCACCTTCATCACCGTCTTGCTGGCGATTCCAACCCTCGTCGTTGCAGCGACAATCGAGGTCTACGTCTGGCCCCACATCCTCGAAGCGATCTCCCCGACCGTCTGACGTTTCCCCCCTTCACTCCGGCACCAGGACCGGCGGCCGACCGCACTCGTAAGATCGGCCGTCTATGAGCGGATACGACCCGACCGGGATCGAGCGCAAGTGGCAGCGGCTCTGGGCCGAGGAGCGAACCTGGGAGGTCCCTAATCCCGGCCAGCCCGGGTTCGACGGCTCGAAGCAGAAGTCGTACGTGCTGGAGATGCTGCCCTACCCCTCGGGCGAGCCTCACGTTGGGCATCTCAAGGTCTACTCGGTCGGCGACGCGATCGCCCACTTCCGCCGTCGCCACGGTTTCGAGGTGATCCATCCGATGGGCTACGACTCATTCGGGTTGCCGGCCGAGAACAACGCGATCAAGACCGGCGAACCGCCGCGCGAGGCGACGGAGCGCTCGATCGATGCCTTCCGGCGCCAGTTCGGCGAGTGGGGAATCTCAATCGACTGGTCGCGCGAGCTGGCTACCCACACGCCGGAGTACTACCGCTGGACCCAGTGGATCTTCCTGCAGCTGCTGGAGCGCGGCCTCGCGTACCGGGCCGAGGCTCCCGTGCAGTGGTGTCCGAACGATGCCACGGTGCTCGCCAACGAGCAGGTGATCGACGGCCGCTGCGAGCGCTGCGGCGCGGTGGTCGAGCAGCGGCGGCTCGAGCAGTGGTTCTTCCGGATCACCGAGTATGCCGACCGGCTCCTCTCCGACTTTGACCTGCTCGAGTCCTGGCCGGAGCACGTCGTCACGATGCAGCGCAACTGGATCGGCCGCTCCGAGGGCGCCGAAGTCGTCTTTCGCTGCGAGGAGGTCGATCTCGATTTCCCGGTCTTCACGACCCGCCCCGACACGCTCTTCGGCGCCACCTTCTTCGTCCTTGCCCCCGAGCACCCGGAGCTGGAGCGGCTCGTCGCCGGTACGCCTGCTGAGGACGCGGTGCGTGAGTACGTCAACAGGACGGCTCGCGAGTCGCTCGAGGAACGCGGCGATGAGGACCGCCCGAAGACCGGGGTGCCGCTGGGGCGCAGCGTCGTCAATCCGGTGAACGGAGAGGCGATCCCGATGTTCGTCGCCGACTACGTGCTGATGGAGTACGGGACGGGCGCGATCATGGCGGTGCCGGCCCACGACACGCGCGACTACGAGTTCGCCAAGGCGTTCGACCTTCCCGTGAAGCGCGTGATCGAAGGAATCGATGCGGAAGCCGCAACTGACGATCAGGGCCTGCCATATGCGGGTGACGGTCCGATGGCGGGCTCCGGTCGTTTCGACGGCCGCGACAATCGCGAGGCCTACGATGAGATCGTCGAGTGGCTTGCCGCGGAGGGACGCGGCCGCGCCGCGGTCAACTACCGCCTCCGCGACTGGCTCGTCTCGCGGCAGCGCTACTGGGGCGCACCGATCCCGGTCGTCTATTGCGAGAGCTGCGGCATCGTGCCGGTTCCCGAGGATCAGTTGCCCGTCGAGCTGCCCGACATCGAGGACTACGCGCCGCAGGGCAAGAGCCCCCTGGCGGCAGCGGAGGAGTGGCTCGCGACCGCCTGCCCGCGCTGCGGTGGTCCGGCGCGGCGGGAGACGGACACGATGGACACCTTCGTCGACTCCTCGTGGTACTTCATCCGCTACCTCGACGCACGGAATGAGGCGGCGGCATGGGACCGCGCCGCGGCGGATCACTGGCTTCCGGTCGACCAGTACATCGGGGGGGTCGAGCACGCCATCCTGCACTTGATGTACGCGCGGTTCTTCACCAAGGCGCTGGCCGACCTCGGCCATCTGTCGGTGCAGGAGCCGTTCGCCAACCTCTTCACCCAGGGCATGATCACCCGCGACGGCGCCAAGATGTCGAAGTCGAAGGGCAATACGGTCAGTCCGGCGGAGTATGTGGCGCGCTACGGAGCGGACACCGCGCGCACCTACGTCTGCTTCATGGGACCGCCGGAGCGGGGAGGGGATTGGTCCGACGAGGGCGCGGAGGGGGTCAACCGCTTCCTCTCCCGCCTCTGGAGACTCTGCGAAGAGGTGGAGGGAAAGGGGCACGGCGAGGATGCCACGCCGGCGGTATCGGCGGGGGACGCGCGCACGCTGCTCGCCAAGGCTCATTGGGCAATCGACAAGGTCACGCGTGACTTCGAGCGCGGTTTTCAGTTCAACACCGCGATCGCCGCTGTGATGGAGCTGGTCAATGAGGCCTACCGCCTCAAGGACGCCCTCTACGGCCAGCCGGCCGGCATCGGCGCGGTCCGTTTTGCCGCCGCAACCGCCGCCTCGTTGATCTTCCCCTTTGCCCCCCACCTCGGTGCTGAGGTCTGGGAGCGTCTGGAGGGCGGACGGGTCTGGGAGCAGCCTTGGCCGGAGGCAGATCCTGCCCTGCTGGCAACGGAGACAGTGACGCTGGTCGTCCAGGTCAACGGCAAGTTGCGCGATCGCATCGAGGCTGCCGCCGACGCCCCGGAGGCGGAGTTACTCGCGCTCGCACGCAAGAGCGAGAAGGTTCGGCGCTACCTCGACGGGGGGGAAGTCATCAAGGAGATCGTGGTTCCGGGCAAACTCGTCAACCTCGTCATTCGCTGACCCGCTCACAGCTTCGGGCTGACATCTGGTACAAAGCCCGCCGAATGCTCGTCAGACGCCTTGCAGAGGCCCCGGTCGAGGAGTGGCACAGGCTCCGATCTCACGTCTTGATGGACGCGGGCGAATTGGGCTCCCGGAATATGTCGGTTACGTGGCTGGAGATTCCGAGCGGCGCGGAGCAGACTCTGCGGTCCCATGAGGAGGCCGAGCAGGTCTACGTGGTGGTGCGGGGTGCCGGGAAGATGTCCGTGGCCGGTGACACACAGGGCGTCGAGGAGGGCGATCTGATCCTCGTCCCTCCAGCCACCGATCACTCGATCGCAAACGACGGTTCGACTGCCCTGGTCTTCGTCTCGGTCCAGTCTCCGCCGGTGGCGGTTGCCGAGCTCTACGGCGGACAGCTGGCCGAGGTCAGCGGTTACGACGACGACGAGGACCTGTAGCGGAATCGTTTAACTGCGCGCACCACCCGCGCGCTCGGGTGCACGACCCTTTGGCCTGTGCCCGATCTTTCCCGTTCGCAGGTCGTCGTCTATGGCGCCGTCGCGGTCGCCCTGCTGTTTGTCGGCGCCCGAGCGATCCGGGCTGAGGGAAGCGGCGGTTCGCCGAACCTCCCACCGGCAAAGCCGAGCTCAGCCGCATCCTCGATCAGCGTCAGCGGGAGCGGTGGCGATGTCGTGGTAGACGTGGCGGGGGCGGTCCGGCGGCCTGGCGTTTACAGATTGCCGGCAGGGGCCCGCGTCGTCGATGCGATTCAGCGGGCCGGCGGCCCGGCCGGCGGTGCGGTTCTCGAGGCGATCAATCGCGCCGCGCGGCTGACCGATGGACAGCAGGTCGCCGTGCCGGCCGAAGGGCCGGGCGCCGTCGCCGGGGCCGCGGCGTCGACTGCCGAAGCAGGGCCGATCAGCCTCGCCGCCGCGACTCCAGAGCAGCTCGACACGATCGACGGGATCGGTCCCGTCACGGCGCAAAAGATCATCGAATACAGAAATCAAAACGGAGGCCTCGCTTCGGTGGAGCAGCTCAACGAGGTGAGTGGCATCGGGCCGGCGACGATGGAGTCGCTGCGCGCGCGCCTCCAGCCCTAGCGCCATCGATGCGGGAGCAGCGTCTGCCCGCGCTTCTCATCGTCGGTGTGGCGGCGGTCGCGTTGCTTGCACTGGCTCATACCGGTCGCATCCGAGCACGGGCAGAGGTGGCGCTGGGAACGGCGATGCCGGAGCGCGAGGCGGAGCTCGCGCGCGGTTTCGTTCTTGGCGAGGATGACGCCGTCGACCGTCGCACGGTCGAAGACTTCCGTCGCTCCGGCCTGAGCCATCTGCTGGCGGTGTCCGGTCAGAACGTGGCGCTTCTCGCCCTGCTGGCAATGCCGGTGCTGGCGGCATTCGGCATTCCACTTCGGGGACGCCTGGTCTGGGTGCTCGGCCTGATCGCCGTTTACGTTCCGCTGGCCGGCGCCGGCCCGTCGATCCAGCGAGCCGGGGTGATGGGGGCGCTGGCGGTTCTTGCGAGCCTGGCCGGGCGGCGAGCGTCTCGGTTCTACGCGCTGGTGCTGGCCGCTGTCATCACCCTGGCGCTCAACCCCCGGATCGCGGGTGACATCGGCTGGCAGCTCAGCTTCGCCGCCGTGCTGGGGATCCTCCTGCTCGCGAGGCCGCTGCGCGGCGCGATCGCGGCCGGCATTGGAGGGCGTGGACTTGGTGGGGTCATCGCGGACGGTGCCGCGATGACCGTTGCCGCAACGCTGGCGACCGCGCCGCTCATTGCCCTGCATTTCGAAGCGGTATCGACGCTGACCTTGGTCGCCAACCTGCTGGCGCTGCCGGCGGTCGCGCCGGCGATGTGGCTTGGAATGCTCGCCGCGGGCGCCGGGCAGGTGCCGGGCTTCCCGGTCGAGGTCTTCAACTTCGCAAACGCACCGCTCCTCGGCTACATCGCGCAGGTTGCGGCCTGGTGCGGGCGGCCCAGCTGGGCATATGTGCACGTACATCTGAGCGGTGCTGGATTGGCGGTCTCCTACCTGGCGATCACGATGGTTGCCGTGGTTGGGTTGCGCATTCGTCGCCGGTTTCGGGTTGCCGCGGCGCGCAAAGCCTCGAAGTCGAAGCGACCAATCCGTGGGCGAGCTGCGGCCGCCGGTTTCGTGCTCCTCGGCCTTGCCTGGATAGCCCTCACACCCGAGGGTGGCGCCGGCGGCTCGGTGCGCGGCCTGCGCGTTTCGGTGCTCGACGTCGGTCAGGGCGACGCGATCCTGCTCCAGCCGGCCGAAGCCCCGGCGGTTCTCGTCGACGGCGGACCCAAGGGCGACGAGCTGGCTGCGAAGTTGCAAGCGGCGGGAGTCGACGGTCTTGGTGCGGCGATCGTCACCCATGACCAGGCGGATCACGTCGGCGGGATTGCCGAACTGCTCGGCGCGGTGCCGGTCGCGCGCTTCCTGTACGGGTCCGCGGATCGCGAGATGGTGGAGGAAGCTGCCGCCGATGGGGCCGTGACCCGTCGCCTGGCTCGGGGAAGCGAGTTGCGCTCGGGGGACCTGCGACTCGATGTGCTCTGGCCGCCGCCTGAGTTGCTTGCCGGGTTGGCTGCCGGCGACGACCCCAATCAGGCCTCCCTGGTCATTCGCGCACGCTGGCACCGCTTCTCGATGCTGCTCACCGGCGATGCCGAGGCAGATGGGACACCGATCGAAACCGAGCCGGTTGATGTACTCAAGGTTGCTCACCATGGCAGCGAGGACGCCGGACTTGGCGAGTTGCTGGGCCGGATTCAGCCGAGCCTGGCGGTGATATCGGTTGGCGAGGACAACCCGTTTGGCCACCCCACCGGGAAAACCCTGGCGACGCTTGCCGCGCACGGCGTTCGCACGCTGCGCACCGACCGCGATGGGACGATCGTTCTCGACGTGGGCTTGAACGCCGTGACCGTGCAAGCGGGCGATTGAAACCTGAAGCCGGGCGGCTCCAACTCAACGAATAGTCGAGGCAATATTGGGACTTTCCATGCCTTGGCCTACTGCCACGGATCGTTCCCGTCGATGGCCGTATCGGTGCCTTCTATGCGTGGAGAGCTGCCCTTCCGACGCTTCACCAGGCCCAGTTTTCTGGGCAACGGTCTGCTGGAGCGGGCGCGCAGCACGTCGCTTGCCTTGCTTGGGATTGTCGTGGCGATGGGCCTTGGTCTGATGGCGGTTCTGGCCAACCAGGGTTGGCCGCTGCTTCCGGGCAGCCCGATCCCGAGCAGCCCAAACGAACAGGTCGGCGCGGTGCACAATGCACAGATTGCCGCTCAGCCGGCGAAACGGGCGGGTGTTGGCGCTGGGCAGCGGGCGACCCAGCAGACCGCGGGTCAAGCCGGCACCGGCCGCACCACGACGCCCGGCGGTGCGGCGGCACCGGCTCCAAAGGGATCCGGATCGCCTCAGCTCGTCGTAGCCACGTCGAACCCGACGGGCAATGGTCATCAGACACCGCCGGGCCACCACGCGCCCGTTCCAACGGAAACTCAGCCGGTGTCCACGATTCCGGTGTCGACGCCGACGAGCACGGCGCCGAGCGAATCCGCCCCCGCGAATCCGACGGCGGTCCCCACGACGGAAACCGGCAACGAAGGCAACCAGCCGGAAGGCAGCAAAGACGCAGGCGGCCACGGCCACGGGCACGGTCACGGTCACGGCCAGGACAACGGCAACGGCAACGGCAACGGCCCAGGGAATCGGACCGGTGCCGATTCCCAGGGAGAGGGCAAGGGCAACAGCCACGGCGTCGCAGGCGGTCATGGCAAGGACTCAGGAGAAGGCGGGGCCGCGAGCAGCGCGCATTCGAAGAGCGCCCCGCCTCCGGCCGCATCTCCTCCGATCAAGTCAAAGGGGTCGGTCGTAGCGGTGACATCGCAGACCGCTCAGCCTCCAACCGAAGATCTGGTCCCGGTTGAAACGTCAACTCCTCCTGCGCATGATCAGGGCAATGGACACGCCTACGGCCACGAACATGGCCGGCAAGGCGATTGAGGTCCATCGCAGCACCAACCACGCACAAACGCCAACATGGCTTTGGCTCCCCGGTCTCGGTCTTCTCAGGCGCCGGGCTCGGTAGCCCGGGCGGCGATCTATAGTCGGGTCGTGGCCGCAATGCACTCGCTCTACCTGATCGCGGGGACGGATCAGGCAAAGATCGATACGACTCGTACCCGTCTGCGGGCCCGCGCGGAAGGCGAAGGTGGCGCTGGTTCACTACAGGTCTTCGAGTCCAGTGAGGGACGCGGCGCGCCTGATCACGAAGCGCTGCTGGCTGCGATCCCGGCGCTGTCGCTCACCGAGTCGCGCCGGTATCTGCTTGCGGACGGGATCGAGCGCTGGGGGAGTCGACAGCTCGAAGCGGTTGCGCTCGCGCTCGCGAATCTGCCGCCCGAGCTGACCGTCGTCCTGATCGCCCGTGCCAAAGCGTCATCGAAGCTGGTCGCGGCCGTCAAGGCGGCGAAGGGCGAGATTCACGAATTTGCCGCTCCCAAGGCACAGGACATGCCGCGACTTCTGGTCGCGGATGCGAAGCGGCTTGGCTTCCGGCTGGAGCCTGCGGCCGCCCGCATCCTGGTCGACCGCATGGGACCCAACCCGTTGCGCCTCCTCCAGGAGCTGGAGCGACTCGCGGTCTGGGCGGGAGAGGGGGGCAGCGTCACCGCCGCCGACCTCGACGCGATGATTGCCGACACGTCTGAAGCGGCGGTGTGGGCGCTTTCCGATGCGTTGCTTGAACGCGATCCAGGACGCGCTCTCGCGATCGCTGAGCGGCTGATCTCTCAAGGAGAGAACGTCAGCGGTCTCATCTACGGCCTGGCGTCACGGCTGCGCAAAGCGTGCGCCGCCGCCGCTCAGCTCGAGGAGGGAGTTGGCTCGAAGGAGATCGAGGCGTCCCTCGGGATGCATCCCTACGCCGCTCGCAAGCTGCTCGCTCGCCTTCGCGGTATCAGCCTCGACGATCTTCGAGACGCCACCGTGGTGCTCGCCGACCTCGAGGTGTGGTGCCGTGGTGGCGCGGATTACGGCGACGAGTTGGCGCTGACGCTTGCCCTCAGGCGCGCGGCGGGAATGCCCGCGTAGACGGACTACGACTTGGCGGCGGAGGCGATGCGGGCGGCGCGCGCCTTCTTGCGCGCCCCGGTGTTGCGGTGCAGAGCACCTCGCTGCACCGCTTTGTCGATCCGCGAGACAAGTGCTCTGTGCTCGGTCTCGATGGTGCTTCCATCGCCCGCCTCGACCGCGCTCTCAAGGCGGTGAAAGTAGGTCTTCACCGTGCTCGTGAGCAGCCGGTTCTCGGTCCGCTCGCGCTGGCTGCGTAGGATCCGCTTCTTTTGTGAGGCTATGTTGGCCATGTTTCGGGCGGCCGACTATACCGAGTGAGAT
>JBAVGD010000234.1:0-2748 GCA_049684635.1 Solirubrobacterales bacterium
GTGTGGGCGTGGGTTGGTGGGCTTGGGGAGGCGGTGCCGGGGAGCGGGACAGTCGTGGCACGACGTTCGGCACGCTCCTGGCGGCGATGGGACTACTGCTCACGTTGGCCGGATGGTTCTTCCCCACCACGAGCCGACGGCCGGTCAAGGGGACGTCGCAGCGGGCCGGCCGTGGCTCCGTTCAGGCCGGTGGCCACATCACCGGCGCCGTGGCCACGGGACGGGGTGCCTGCGCTGCCGCTCCTTCCCCGCCGCCATCCCCGACTGACGCCGCCCGGGACGAGTCGAATCGCGTCGTCGACCAGCAGGCCGGTGCCGGTGCCGTGCAGGCCGCCGGTGACATCACCGGAGCCGTCGCTACTGGGAAGAACGCCCAGGCCAGCGGGTCATCGCGACCTTCCGATGAAGCACAGCCACTGCCTGACAGCGATCCGCCCGGAACTTCGTGAGCAGCGTGGCAACAGGGACAGGGCCACATGGCTGCGGGCAGAAGAAGATCGGGCAGAGCGCGGGCGACCAGGCCGTGCAGGCGGGCGGCAACATCACCGGTCCAGTCGCCACGGCGGAGAACGCCACGGCGACCTACCATGATCACTCCGTCCACCACCACTATCTCGTTTCTCCGCCCGAGGGAGACAGCAGCCGGGCTCGCCTGCGGGAGAATTACCTCAAGAAGCTGAGAGAAGTCCTCTCGCGCAGGCCGGTAGGCGCGGCAGGGCCGCTGGCCGTGGAGTGGCAAGCGAGCGACGACTCCCGCATGTCGGACCCCGGCGAGCTCGTCGCCGAGTGTCTCGCCAGGAGGCGGATCATCTTGCGCGGGCCTGCGGGTGCGGGCAAGTCCGTGCTCCTGCGGCGGGCCGCGCTCCAGAGCCTCGAGTCGGGAGCCGCCATCCCGGTCATCCTTGATCTGAGCCACTGGAAGCCCGCGCATTCCCAGGCGATGAGCGAGATCAGCGAATCGGCCGAGGCTCGCCGCCAGCAGTTCGCCGTCATGGCGCGTACCTCTGTCGTGCCCATCAACCCGAGCACGTTCGAGGAGGTTCTCGAGCTCGGAGAGGTGGTCCTGTTCGTCGACGGACTGAACGAGGTCGCGAGCCAGGCAACCTCCATCACCATCCTGAATGCGATAGACGCCTACCTGCAGCAGCATCCCTTGCGCCTGTCCTCCTTGGTAGCCGATCGGGCTCACCACGACGGCGCCACCGACCTGTCGCCATGGGCGGAACTCGAACTGCACCCCTTGACCCAGGACGCGGTCGAAGCGGTCTTGTCCGCACACTTCTCGGCGGACTTGCGCGCGGCCATATCGGATGCGGACAGGGCGCTGCTGGGGCGGCCGTTCTTCCTCGAGCAGGCGATCTCGACGGGCAGGCCGGCGCTGGGATCCGCGGAGAGCAGCCTTGAACAGTTCTATACGCATCAGGAACGACTGACGGCAGATGGTCTCGACCGTCTGAGCCGCATGGCCTTCGAGATGTATCGAAACAACACGCGGGCAGCATCGCTGTCGTTCGCCAAGAAGTGGCTCACCGACGCGACCGCCGACCGCCTGGTCGCGGACGGCACCCTGGTCAAGTCCACGAACGGCGAGATTCAGTTCGACCACCAGATCAAGAACGACTTCCTGGCCGCACGCTTTCTCGCGCGGCATGAGGAGGAGTGGAATTCGGACTCGTTCAACCGCGTGACGTTCTCCGAGAACTCGACGGAGCTGCTCCTCACCGCGCTTAGGATGCTCGCATCCCCACCTACTGGCGACAGGTTCGTTCAGGCCGTTTACAACTGGCATTGGCTGCATGCGGTCAAGACCGTCGGCGTGTCTACCGACGGCGTCGGGACGTTGTTCTCGAAGGAGGTGGAGGTCTGGCTCACCTGCTGCGCCGCGGAGAAGGTGCTCGACCCGCTCATCTGGACAAGCGAGGCGACGAAGACGATGCTCAAGGGCCTTCCGGTCTCCATCTTCCGCCGCGCAGCCACCGTGCAATCGGCCGAGGACATCATCCAGCTGAGCCGCTCCATCGACTCCGACGAAAACTGGTTCCTGCAGTGGAGAACAACCCTGGGCCTCGGTTCGGATCACTCGGGTCGCGAGGAGGACCTTCAGCTCCTCGCCGGGGACGATCCCGTGATGGGGTGGGCGGTGTCCAACGCCGCCAAGCGGTGGTCGCTCGACGAAGCGGATCTGAGGCAACTCCGGGCCATCTATCGATCGACGAGAGACACGGACATCCGCTGGCGGGTGGTTCACACGCTCGGGGCTTTCAGGTCGTCGGCGAATGCGGATCTGCTCTTCGACGCTTTGGACAAGGAGCCGGGCGAGTGGGTGCGCTACGGCGCGATCAGATCGCTGGTCGAGCTGGCGATCGAAGGCACCGATGACGAGAGGACGCACGTGCTGGAAGGCCTGCGGGTACGTCTCGGCGTTCTAACTACCAGGCTGCAACTGAAGCTGGGCGAAGCGATCTTCGTCTCCCATCCTCCCGAAGGCTGGGCCGAGGTCGTCGGGCCCTTGCTCCGTGAGGCCGCTTCGCGACAGCAGTTGCTGGTCGACGTCGATCGCTGGCGCGTGCTGCTCAGGCAGTTCGAGAGGTATGAGCGCGGACTTCAGATCATGCCGCCAAGTCGCTGATTGCCTTTGTATCGGCGGGCAGTATTGCGCAGCAGCTCCCTGCGGATGACGAGCGACCAATCCCACTCGGGGTCAGGTATCCCGAGCACCTCCGCAGCGGCGGATCGGAGATATTGGCG
>JBAVGD010000235.1:0-3846 GCA_049684635.1 Solirubrobacterales bacterium
CCTCAACGTCGAGGGCGTGGATCTGCGCCTGCGCGGAAAGGCTCCGGTCGTAACGCCGGTCGACAAGCTCGGCGTGCCGACCTACGACGAGCTGGTCCTCGTCGCCCAGGGCAAGCGACTCGAAGAAGACCCCGAATCGATTCGCCTCTTCCTGGCGGCGCTCGCCCGCGGTACCGCCGCGGCGGTCGCCGCCCCGAACGCAGCCACGAAAGCACTGCTGGAAGCCAACTCAGCCCTCGATCCGAAGCTGACGCGGGCCGAGATGGCGGCAACGCTGCCGCTGCTGGAAGCGGAAAGGGGCACCGGTTCCTCTGGTCCCAGTCCCTACGGCTACATGAACCCTGTCAATTGGACCCGCTTCATCGGCTGGATGCGGGACAACGGCCTGATCTCGTCACTGCCATCGCCGGCGGAAGTGCTCAGCAACGCGTACCTACCGCGCGGCGTCCCCAAGTAGCTCGAGGCCCTCTCCCATCAGGAGATCCGTCAGCTTGTCCGCTCGCAGCGCCGGCGAGAACAGATGCCCCTGGGCGTAATCGCAGCCGAGGCGCTGCAGCTCGGAGAGCTGCAGCTCGTTCTCCAGTCCCTCCGCGATCACATCGAGCGAGAGCGCACGGGCCATGCCGATGATGGCCTCGACGATCGCCGTGCGCTCCTGTTCGATGCCGAGCCCGTCGATGAAGGAGCGATCGATCTTCAGCGCGTCGAAGGGGAAGCGGTTGAGGTAGGCCAGGGACGAGTAACCGGTGCCGAAGTCGTCAAGCACCAGGCGCACGCCGATCTCGCTCAGTGCCTCGAGGGTGGCGGTGGCACTGGCCGACTCCTCGACGAGGACGCTCTCGGTGATCTCGAGCTTGAGGTGACAGGGTTGGAGGCCGGTGCGAGCAAGGATCTCGACTACGGAGTCGGCAAGATCGCGATTCGCGACCTGCCGCGCCGAGAGGTTGACCGAGATGTCAAGTGGGCGCCGATCTGGGCGCTCTCCATGCCAGGCCAGAGCCTGCATGCAGGCCTTCTCCTGCACCCAGCGGCCGATCGGCTCGATGAGGCCGGTGTCCTCCGCGATGGAAACGAACTCGCTCGGGTCCAGAAGGCCGCGCTGTGGGTGCTTCCAGCGCACCAGCCCCTCGAGTCCGGTGATCTCGCCGCTGCCAAGGGCAACCACGGGTTGGTAGTGGAGGATCAGCTCATCGCGCTCCAGCGCCTGGCGCAGCTCCCGCTCAGTCTCCAGCCGCCGCACCGCCCGTTCCCGCATCTCGGCATCGAACAGCTCGCAGCGCGCCCGCCCCCGCTCCTTTGCTCTGTACATCGCCGCGTCCGCATCGCGAATCAGGAGCTCGGCGTCGACGGGCCCGCTGGCCGGCCGCGCGACGGCGATGCCGATGCTGGCGGTAACGAAGTGCTCCGCCGCGCCCACTGCGTACGGCCCCGTGAAAGCCCCCGCCACCCGATCGGCGATCGCAACCGCCTCTTCCTCATCGGCGAGGCGATCGATGAGGATCCCGAACTCGTCCCCGCCGAAGCGGGCGACGATGTCGCCCGGTCGCAGTTGCGCCTGCAGGCGGGGCGCGATCGCCCGCAGCAGGTCGTCGCCGGCGTGGTGGCCGATGCTGTCGTTGATCAGCTTGAAGTGATCGAGGTCAAGGAAGAGCATGCCCACCGGCGATCCGGATGCCGAGCCGCGCGTGAGCGCGTCTTCCAGGGAATCGACGAAACTCATCCGGTTGGGCAGGCGCGTCAGAGAGTCGTGCAGCACGCGGTGGCGCAGCGCCTTATCGGCGGAGTGGCGCTCGATTGCATCGGCCAGCACATTCGCCGATGCCTGCACGAAATGGACGTCCTGCGGCGTGAAGCGGCTCGGCTCTATGCCATGAATGTCGACGACGCCAAAGGGATGATCCTTGCCGGCGATTGGAACCGCAAGGCTGCTGCGCAGGCCCAGCAGGCGCATCGGCTCAGGGATCGAGAACCGGCGCTCAGACGACCAGTCATCGACGATGACGTGGAGCTCTGACTCGAGCGCCACGCCGGCGTGAGAATCCTCGGCGGCAACGGCACGGCGCTCCGGCTGAGCCAACTGATCCCCGAGCCCCGCACACAACCGCAGACCGCTGCCATCGTCAACCATCTCCCAGATACAGGCAGCCTCGACCCCGTCGATCTCGGTCATCAGCGAGACCGCCTCTCGCATCAGCCGCCGCGGATCCCCGTCCTGGAGAGCGTGCCTTCCAAGGCGGGCAACCGCCGCCTGCTGAGCGGCCGCGCGGCGCAGCTCCTGCTCGGTGTGCTTGCGCTCGGTGATGTTGTAGAGAACGCCATGCCAGATCGGCGTTCCATTCTCGTCGGGCTCCAGCACCGCCTCGTCGAGAACCCAGACGACGTCGCCCTCCCGAGTGATTATCCGGTAGTCGATCGGCGGCCCAATCCGCTCCCCGACGGCTCTGCGGTCTTCCTCCGCGAGCGCCCGCTCGCGGTCGCCGGGATGAAGCTGTCTCACCCATAGCCCGGGGTCCGCCATCCACTCATCGGGGCTGTAGCCGAGGATCTCCTCGATCTGGGGGCTGACATAGAGCCAGCGCCCGTGCTCGCCGAGTTCGCACGCGTAGACGATCGCCGGCAGTCGCTCGATCAGCCCGCGATAGTCGTGCTCCACCGACGAGACTCGATCGATGAAGCTCGACCCCCGCTCATGAGACCAGTCGTCGCCGGATACCACGTCGTCCATCGCGGGCTTATCGACGGCAGGAGACGTTTCTTTATCTCTACAGGATGTTCGTCCACGCCGCCGCAAGGCCGCGGAACGGCTGATAGGGGGCGTAGAACTCCTCCACCTCCTCGACCGTCGCGCGGCGGCCGAGGCGAGCAAGCCGCCCGACGAGCTTCAGGTACATCAGGTCCCCCGCGGGCAACGAGTCGGCGTCGCCGCGGCCAAACAAACCCAGGCACTGGACGGTCCAGGGACCGATCTCCCGCGTCGCGATGAGACGGCGATCCGCCGCCGAATCGCCTGGATCGCAGCGGCCGGAGGCAACGTCGCCGGCGACAGACCGCAGGGCGATCGCGCGGCGGGGCGCCAACCCCATCGACTCCAGTTCGACCGGCGCGCGGCCGGCGAGGACGCGGGCTGCGGGAACATCGCGCAACGAACCACCGGCCGCATCGAGGCGCAGGCCCCAGCGACCGACGATGCGACGCTGGATCCGAGCCGCCTTGCCACTCTCGATCAACTGCTTGACGATGGCCCAGGCGAGCGCCTCCCAGGGCCACGGGCGGCGGCGAGGGCGCAGGTGGGGGCGGCGCCGCAGGAGCGGCCCCAGCAGTGGATCGTGACGAAAGCGACGGTAGAACTCGCCGAGGTCCTCGTCGACGCCGAGCGCGAACCGCATCCGTTCCAGCGCCAGCTCCAGCTCCGCGGCCCCCGCCTCGCGAACCGGAGCCGCGACAGCCGGGCCGGGCGCAGCGATCGATTCAGGGCTCAGCCGCTCGGCTCGCAGCCTCACTCGCCCCTTCCCGGGCTCCCAGGCCCGCACCAGGACCGGACACCCATCGACGTGAAGCAGGCGGCTCGCCACTCCCCCTCCGACCTGCATCACCCCATCCTCGCCGCCGTAGGTCGGCAGCCGGTACGGCGATGGCGGCGCCACCTCCACCTCGATCACACCGCCGGCGGGCCGGCTTGGGGACGCACAGGCCCGCTTCCGGCCCATTGGCGGGGACCTAACGGCCCAGGAGGTGGACGTCCACGAGGAAGGAGCGGCTGGCGACGACGTTGGCCGGGCGCTCCCGCCGGCGCGAAAGCCGCCGCCCGGAGCTCTTGCGCGCGCCGGCCGCGCCAACGGCACGCAC
>JBAVGD010000236.1:0-2516 GCA_049684635.1 Solirubrobacterales bacterium
AGCACCGGCATCAGCTTGCCGCGCGGGCAGTGGGGACATTCCTGCAGGTCGTGGGTCAGCTGGTTGAGCTCGCGGATCGCTCGCTCGAGGTACTTCTCTCTTATCTCGTCATCGGTTGCCGGCACGCTGGGCGCTCTCTTTGACGGAGCGGGCGCGGGTCCTTTCGCATCGCGCGCCTGCATCAGCTCTTGCTGAACGAGCGGCGCTTCCGCGGCCGCCCGCCGCGCACCGGCTTGGCGTTGGGAACACTGCGCTTCGAGGCCTTCGGCCGCCCGGTCGTCTGCAGCAGCTTCAAGGCCTGTACATAGACGAGGTTCTTGTGCTTGCGGGTGATGTCGGCGTCCCGCATCGCCTCGAGGAACTCCGCCGGTCCGTCGAAGTCGTGGATGCGAACCCGGACGCTGCCCAGCCCCTGCGCGACGTGGCTGTCGGAGCCGGCGCCGGGGACGATCCTGTACTTGCGGGCGAACCGCTCGGCCTCTTCGTTGAAGGCGGTGAGCGCAACGCGGGGATTGAAGACCTCGAGGATGTCGACCTCCTCGACGATGTCGAGCAGGTGCTCGTAGTCGGGCACCGAGTGGAAGCGATCGAACGGGTGGGGGACGTAGACGAGCCCGCCCTGGCGACGGATCTCGGCGATCGTCTCGGCCATCGTCAACCCGCGCGGAATCTTCTCCTCGAGGAAGAGGCCGATCACCTCGCCCTGCTCGGCCGTCTTCACCTCCTCGGCGACGATCACCTTGATGTCGCCCATCTCCTCGGCGATCCGGCGCGCCTCCAGCGCGCCCGAGACCTCGTTGTGGTCGGTGATCGCAATCGCTCCGAGGCCCCGGTCCCGCGCGGTCTCCAGCAGCACCTCGACCGGCGTCGCGCAGTCGGGCGAGTGGTCGGTGTGCATGTGGATGTCGACCTCGATCAGCGGCCGCCGGACGATGCGACGGCGCACCTCCGAGTTGCCGTTCTGGTCGTGGCGGCGGGCGAGCAGCCGGCGGTAGATGGCTTCGAGCTCACTGGCGACGTCCGACCACTCGCGCGAGTTGCCGGTTGATCCACGGGACTTGCCGGGTGGCCCGTGCGAGTCGCCGGCCGGCGGGACCAGCTCGTAGCGGCCGGGAAAGTAGCGCTCCATCAGCTCGCCGGCGGCGGGAGCGACGATCGTGCGGGCGTCGAGGCGGCCGAAGAAGATCTCGACCAGGGGACGGGCGACGAGCGTCGAGAGAACGCGTTCCCGCGGGGTGTGAAAGGTGGCGACGTTGAGCGAGTGGGAGTGGCGAAGTGCCGCCGACGGCGCACTTGGGGCAAAGGGGTCGTGGACGTGGACAATGTCCACCGGCGCCGAGGCGAGGAGCTTTTTCATCCCCGCCGCGGCGGAGACGACCTTCACCCGGTGCCCGCGGCTCGCCAGCTCCTCGGAGACCCGCTCGACGAACTCGTTGACCGACTTGCCGGCGGTCCGCTGGGAGGGCTTGACCTGAACTATCGAGAGGGACTCAGCCGACACGAATCTGCAGGATAAGGGCCGACCGGGGAAGAGACCGCGCCTCTGCGCCTACGCCAAGAGCACGGACTGCAGCCGCCGCCGCCAACCAGGAGGCCGCGCAAGGCGGCCCCGGCCTATGCCTCTGCCTTGGCCTCAGCCGATTGAGCCTTCGCCGCGGTCACGGGGTTCTTGCCCCGCGCGTTGGCCGCGATGAACTCCTCGGTCTGCTCGCGTGCCTCGTCGTCGGGGCGCTGCGAGTGCGGCGACTTCATCAGGTAGCTGGACGGGCCGTCGAGCTGGCCGGCAATGCCGTTATTGAGCGCCAGCTTGATGATCCTCACCGCATCGATGACGACGCCGGCTGAGTTGGGGGAGTCCCAGACCTCGAGCTTCAACTCCACATTGAGCGGCACGTCGCCGAAGGCTTTGCCCTCGAGCCGGATGTGGGCCCACTTGCGGTCGGTCAGCCAGGCCACGTAGTCGGAGGGGCCGACGTGGACATCCTCAGCGGGCAGCTCGTGCCCCATGATCGAGGTGACCGCGTTGGTCTTCGAGATCTTCTTCGAGTCGAGCCGCTCGCGCTCGAGCATGTTGTAGAAGTCCATGTTGCCGCCGACGTTGAGCTGCGAGGTCCGCTCCATGCGCACGCCACGGTCGTGGAAGAGGCGGGCGAGCTGGCGGTGGACGATCGTCGCGCCGACCTGGGACTTGATGTCGTCGCCGATGATCGGCAGGCCAGCCTCCTCGAAGCGCCGGTCCCAGTAGTCCTCGCGGGCGATGAAGACGGGCAGGCAGTTGACGAAGCCGACGCCGGCCTTGAGCGCCTGCTCGACGTACCACTTGGTCGCGTCCTCGGAGCCGACCGGCAGATAGCAAACCAGTACGTCCGCCTTCGTCTCCTTGAGGATCCCGACGATGTCGGCGGTCTCCCCGGGGGCCTTCGTGATCTTCTCTTTCAGGTACTTGCCGAGGCCGTCGTGGGTCATCCCGCGCTCGACCTTGACCCCGATCTCCGGCACCTCTGCGAACTTGATCG
>JBAVGD010000237.1:0-2954 GCA_049684635.1 Solirubrobacterales bacterium
GTGAGCGCTTCGCGGAGAATCTGGTCAAGGCACGCCGGGCGGCCGGCATCACCCAGGACGAGCTGGCCGATCGCTGCGACCTGCACCGCACGGAGGTATCCCTGCTCGAGCGCGCCGGTCGCGAGCCCCGCCTCGGCACCCTGGTCAAGCTGGCCGGGGCGCTGCACGTCAGCCTCGAAAGCCTCTGCGCGGGGATGAGCTGGGACGAGGAGCAGCAGCGGTTCCGGTTCGGCAAGTAGGCGCCAGCCGTCGGGCGAGCTCGGCTGAAGTCCCGGCTCAGGCGACCGGCACGCCGAACAGGGTCTTGTGCAGGCCTCTGACCAGGGCGCTTGCCAGCCAGCGGTCGCCGCCGGTGCGGACGCGCTTCGCGTCCGGCTCGATCACGGTGTCGAGCCAGGCGGCCGCGGTCGCGGCCGCCCAGGCGTTGGCTTTCATCTCCAGGCCGTCATGGCAGGCGACGACGCGCCCTTCCTCGATCCGCGCGGTGACGCCGGTCATCGGCGAACTCTCGGTCTCGTCGAGGTTCAGGCCCAGCCGGCACATGCCGGAGAGCTCCTTCGGCAGGACGACCAACGGCAGGCTGAGCCGGAAGCCCGCGTCGACGTCGAGGGCGTCGATCGGCGCCATCCCCTCCATCGGGTTGCGGCGCTCCAGCCGCGCGGAGGCGATCAGCGGGGCGATCCCGGCCCGCGCCCAGTCGCTCAGCGCGTAGATCGCCTCGGCACCCTGGCCGAGCGCCTCGACCTGCCGCGCCGCCTGCATCGCCTCGAGCTGGCGCTTCAGCCGGCGGCGGCTGACGTCGGCGATCGCCTCGTCGAGCTCGCCGAGCGTCATCGGTTCGCGGGCCAGCATGTGCACGATGGTCGCCGTCCAGCCCTCCGCGAACGCGGCGACGGTTCCCTCAGCCATGGGACCGTCGATGTCCACCGGTCCGTGCGGAGCGTTCCGCAGCCAGCTCTCGACCACGAAGGCGACGAAGAGCGCCTCGCGGCCACTGCCGCTGACCCGGAAGGCGCGGCCGGGTTCCACTTCGACCGGATTTTCCAGCGCGGTCCGCAGGATCCCGCGGTTGATCGGGTCCGTAGCCATCATCAACGCATGCGCACCCGCGCGCATAGTCCTTTTGCTCAAGTCGAATGCCTCCCCATCGGCCCGTGCCGATTGTGACACGTGTAGGCCTTTTTTGGGAACAAGTTGAGTCCCGAGCAGCTTCTGGGCGCCATCGCTCGGCTTCTCCGAGCAAAAAGTGAGTAGAAGCGATGTCCAGGCTTTGGCTACTCCGTGCCGCTCGGCTTAAGCAGGGCGCCCCTTCCGTCGATCAGGGTGGACAATGCTCTTCGTCGCGATCCGCGCTCGTCTGCTCCTCCTCGCCCGGGGCGAGCACGGCATGGCGCTGCCGGCGGCCCTGTTCGCGACGGTCGCCAGCCTCGCCCTCGCCGGCGCGGCGGTGCTGTCGACGGTCGACGTCCAGCACGGCGCCAAGCGCGACAACGGCTCCAAGAGCGCGATCGGCGCCGCCGACGCCGGGGCGAACGTGGCGATGATGCGGCTCAACCGCCACGCCGCGATGCTGACCAGCGAAGAACCCTGCTTCAAGCTCAACGCGACGACCGGTGTGCTCGAAGCGGGCGCCGCACCGGCGTCCGAACCCGGCTGGTGCGCCCCGATCGAAGGCGAAGTCGGCGGCGCCACCTACAGCTACCGCACCAGCGCCTACGGCAGCGGCGTCGGCACCATCCACGTCGTCTCGACCGGCACGGCGAACGAAGTCAGCCGGCGGATCCAACTCAGCCTCAACGAATCGAACCTCTGGAAAGGCGTCACGAAAACGGAACTCATCGGCAAAGAAATCGAACTGGCTGAAAAAAAAGGCGACAGCATGACCAAGCTCGGACAGCTCAAGGAAGAACTGCAGGCGGCTGAAGAAGAAGAAAGCAGCAGTGGCGGGATCGCCGGCCTGGTCGGGCGCGAAAGCATCACCGCCAGCGGCAACTCCGACATCCGCGTCGGCGTCGCCACCAACGGCGACCTGACCACGTCGGGCAACACCAGCATCTGCGGCAGCATCCAGGTCGGGGTCGGCAAAAAATGGACCCACAGCGGCAACGCCTCGCAGTGCAGCGGCTACTCGGTCACCGAAGGCAACCTCTCACTGCCGGCGGTGAGCAGCTTCATGCCGAGCGACATCGCGACGCACAACTCCAACGGCCGGATCACGGCCTGCAGCAAAGGCCTGCCGGCCGAATGCGAAAAAGACACCTACAACGGCAAATGGAGCAGCACGGCGCCGTTCAACCCGAGCAACCGCAGCATCAGCCTCTCTGGTAACACGATCCTCACGCTCGGCGGCAGCGACTACTGGATCTGCTCGCTATCGCTGAGCGGCAACTCGAAGCTGATTATGGCCAAAGGCGCCCACGTGCGCTTCTTCTTCGACACGCCCGAGCACTGCGGCACCTCGAATCAGATCAGCATGAGCGGCAACAACGAAATCACCGCCACCGGCTACCAGCCCTCGTTGGGTCAGTTCGACGTGCCCGGCTTCTACCTGCTCGGCTCGCCCACCTACACGAGCCAGGTATCGCTTTCCGGTAACTCCTCGACCACCGACGAGTTCGTGATCTACGGCCCCGACTCCTACATCAACGTCAGCGGCAACGCGACCTTCAAGGGCATCGTCGCCGGCAAGCAGATCGCTTGGAGCGGCAACGGCAAGATCGAACAGGACAAAGGCTTCACGATCCCACCCGAGCTCATTGCCAGCGGCGTCGATGAAACGGCCATCCAGGCTCTCGAAGGCGAAGTGCAGAGCGAAGAAGACGAAATCACAAGCCTGGAAGAACAGATCACCCTCCTGCAGAAACAGGTCAAAGAAATAGAAGAAGGCCGCACCTACAACGCCTCCGCCTACGTCGAGTGCAGCAGTACCCCCGCCGCGACCGTCGCCCAGCAGC
>JBAVGD010000238.1:0-1538 GCA_049684635.1 Solirubrobacterales bacterium
CTTGACGCCCATGTTCCGGTTGCCGGCGGAACGGCCAGTTGCTCTCTCGGTCTTCATACGGGTCTGCTCCTACGGTCCGAAGTGGACTTCGTTGGTCTATGCGCCCCGGCATCCCATACATATCGTCTTTATACGAGACGTCTCTGGATGAATCGTCTCTGCCGTGGCCTGATGCAGGGGCATGGCAAAGCTGCCCCAGCCCGCCGATCCGCCCCGCCGAAACAACGGCGGCAAAGACAAGGACCCTGAGCTCGTCGCCTTCGGTCGCCGGCTCTGCAGGCTGCGCAAAGCGGCCGGGATGACGCAGGAAGGGCTAGCCCACGCCGCCGGTCTGCACTGGACCTACGTGGGCCAGATCGAGCGTGGCGAGCGAAACTTGACCTACAAGAACGTGCTCAAGCTGGCCCGCGGCCTCGGGCTCGAGCCGAACCGGCTGATGTCGAACGGGGACTAGCGCTGCCGCATGTGAGAGGCTGGCGCTACCAACGCCAGACTGGAGACCGCATCGTGGATTTCGCGTCAGTCCTCCCCCTCGCCTTCGTGATGATCGCCGGTCCGCAGATCATCAGTGCCTTCTTCTTTGCCACCAGCGATTCCTGGAAGCGCACGTCCGCTGCGTATGTCTTGGGTGCTTCGGTGTCCATCACTGCCGTGGTCACAGTCGCTTACTTACTCGCCAAGGGGATCACGAGCACCGGCGAAGAAGGCGAATCGGGGCCCAGCACGATCGACTACGTGATCGTCGGCCTGCTGGTCCTCGCGATGGTCAATCAGTTCCGCGGCCGGAGGAAAGCGGAGCCGCCGAAGTGGATGGGCAAGCTTCAGGGCGCGACGCCAAAGCTCGCCTTGACCCTCGGCTTCCTGCTCCTTGGCTTTTTCCCAAGCGATCTCGTCACCTCCGTCACGGTTGGAGGCCACCTCGCCAACCACGGCAATCCATGGGTGGACGCCGTTCCGTTCATCGCTTTTACGCTGCTGCTGCTGGCGTTGCCGGCGTTGTTCGTCGCCCTGCTCGGTCAGCGAGCGCAAACGCAACTGCCGAAGGCTCGCGACTGGATGAACGACAACTCCTGGATCGTCAGCGAGATCGTGATCGTCTTCTTCATCGCGATCATCCTCGCCGGTTAGCGCCCTCCGGGTAGCCGTATACCCCGATAAGAGCCTCCCTACCGCCCCCGGCAGGGAGCGTCGTCCACGCCTCAACCGTCTACCCCTTGAGCAGGGCGCCGAGCTCCTCGATCCGAGATTCGATGCCGGCGCAGACCTTGTCGCACAACTCGAGCACGGCCGGATCTGAGATCCGGTAGATCGAGCTCGTCCCTTCCTTGCGGCGTGTGATGAGCCCCTCGCTGCTAAGCGCGGCAAGGTGCTTGGAGACGTTCTGCTGCGAGCTGTCGAGGGCCTCGGTGAGCTCTCCGACCGAAGCCTCCTCGCGCTGGCGGAGGAGATCGATGATCCGCAGGCGCGTTGGATCTGCCAGGGCCCGGAAGCGACGGGCGATCAGCTCAGCGGCGGCAGGGTCGAGTGGAGTCTTCATC
>JBAVGD010000239.1:0-5805 GCA_049684635.1 Solirubrobacterales bacterium
TCCTCGCCGTCCTCCGCTGGCTGTGCGAGGCGCCGGGACAGGAATACAGCTTCCTCTCCAGCCTGCATGCGGCCGACTACCTGCCGGCCGAGCCGCGTTTCGCCGTCCATTACGAGCTTCTCAACCGCAATCGCACCGAGCGCCTCCGGGTGAAGGCGTTGCTTGCCGACCCATCTCCCGCGGGTGGCGTCGCAGGGGGGACCTCCCCCGAGGAAGCTTCAGCTACCGCAGGGGGAGGTGGGTCCCCTGCGGCGACAGGACCCGCGGGCCTGGGCCTCCCGGAAATTGACTCCTGCGTTGAGCTCTTCCCGACGGCCGAGTTCCAGGAGCGCGAAGTCTTCGACTTCTTCGGAATCGTCTTTCGCGGTCACCCCAACCTGACCAGGATCCTCCTTCCCGAGGACTATGTCGGCTGGCCCCAGCGCCGGGACTTCCCGATCGGCGGCGAGCCGGTCACCTTCACCTACAACGAGCGGCGTTATGGGTGAGCGGACCGACACGCCAGGGACCGAGCGTTCGGCTGCGGTTGAGACCGAGGTCATGACGATCAACATTGGGCCGCACCACCCGGCGACCCATGGGGTGCTGAGGCTCGTCGTGGACTTGGAAGGGGAGGTGGTCAAGGACCTCAAGCCGATGATCGGCTACGTCCACACGGGGATCGAAAAGTCCTGCGAGGACAAGAGCTACTGGAAGGTCATCCCGTTTGTCGAGCGGATGGACTACGTCTCCTACTTCTTCCAGATGGAGGCCTACTGCGGGGCTGTCGAGCGACTGATCGGGCTTGAGATCCCGCCCCGGGCCAAGTACCTGCGGACGCTCTTCCTCGAGCTCAACCGAATCCACTCACACCTGGTCTGGCTGGGTACGACGGCGCTGGACCTCGGCGCGATGTCGATGCTCTTCTACTGCTTCCGCGAGCGCGACAAGATCCTCGACCTCTTCGAGATGGCGACCGGGCAGCGGATGCACACCCGCTACTTCCAGGTCGGCGGGGTGATTGAGGACATCCCGCTTGGCTTCGAGGCCAAATTGCGCGAGTTCATCGCCGACATGCCGGTGCGCGTGCAGCAGTACGAAGCGCTGCTCGACCGCAACGAGATCTTTCTCTCGCGGACGAAGGGCGTCGGCATTGTCTCGCGCGAGCGCCTGCTGGAGCTTGGCGTCACGGGGCCGCTGTTGCGGGCGACCGGCGAGCCCTGGGACCTGCGCAAGGCGTTCGACTACCTGGCTTATCCGGAGCTGGAGTTCAAGATCCCGATCGGCACCGTCGGCGACAACTACGACCGCTACCGGGTGCGGGTGGCCGAGATGGTGGAGTCGGTGCGGATCATCGAGCAGGCCATCGACGGGCTGCCCGAGGGGCCGCACATCGCCGACGACCGCAAGTACGTGCTGCCGCCCCGCTCAGAGCTGTCGACCTCGATGGAGTCGCTGATCCATCACTTCAAGCTCGTCACCGAGGGCTACCGGGTGCCGCCCGGCGAGATCTACTACTCGATCGAGTCCCCGCGCGGCGAGCTCGGCTGCTTCATCCTCGCCGACGGGTCCTCGAAGCCGGCCCGCGTCCACTTCCGCGACGCCTCTTTCGTCAACCTGCAGGCCTTCCGCGACATGGCGGCCGGCGGTTACGTCGCCGACATGATCGCCAGTCTCGGCATGCTGGACCCCATCCTGGGCGGCGTAGACCGATGAGGGACCATGCACGCAGCCCGCGGGTCCTGTCACGGAGGACCCATCCCAGGCTCACCCGCCGGGGACGGCACCTCCGCACCACCCACGGGAAGGGGCGTCATGGCTGACCTCCCAGTCGATGCTGCGCTGACTACCGGCCGGGTTCCAGATAGATCCCCGGAGGGAATTCCGGAGCTGCACGAAGTCGGCTGCCCGCCGGAGCTGCGCGAGTACATCGAGCAGCTGATGTCCCGCTATCCCGACCGCCGCTCGGCTTCGATCCCGGCGCTGTGGGCGGTGCAGCGCCGCTATGGCTGGTGCGCCCCGGAGGGAATCCGCCAGGCCGCAGCGGTGATGCGGGTGACGCCCGCCTACCTGGAATCCGTCGCCAGCTTCTACGACCTCTTCCACACCGAGCCGGTTGGGACCCACAAAGTCGCCGTCTGCACCAACATCAGCTGCTGGATGCGGGGGGGCGACGAGCTGCTCGACGCCTTCTGCGAGGCAGCCGACTGCGATCGCGAGCACGCCCAGCACGGCACAACCTCCCCGGACGGCGAGATCTACGTCACCGGGTTCGAGTGCCTCGGCGCCTGCGATATCGCCCCGATGGCCTCGATCGACGAGCGTTACTTCGGTCCGCTGGGGCCGGACGACGCCGCGACCGCAATCGAGCAGCTCAAGGCAGGCACGGATATGCTGCCGGAGAAGGCCCTGGAGAAGCGGCCGCTGGCGGGAGATGCCGATGCCTGAGACACGGATCCTGCTCGAGCACGCGGCCGACCCGAACCTCCGCACGCTGCCCGGCTATAAGGGCTACGGCGGCTACGCCACCCTGGAAAAGGCCTACAAGGAGCTCGAAGGGGAAGAGATCCTCAAAGAGCTCGAGGAGTCCGGCCTGCGCGGCCGCGGTGGCGCCGGCTTCTCGATGGGCAAAAAGGCCTCGTTCCTGCCCCGCGGCGAGATGCAGAAGTACCTCTGCTGCAACGCGGACGAGTCGGAGCCGGGAGCCTTCAAGGACCGTGAGCTGATGCTGCGCAATCCCCACCAGCTGATCGAGGGGATCGCACTGGCGGCGCTTGCCGCCGACATCTCCATGGCCTTCATCTTCATCCGCGGCGAGTACGACCTTCAGGCCGACATCCTCGACGCCGCCGTCGCGGAGGCGTACGAGGCCGGCTACCTCGGGAAGGACATCCTCGGCAGCCGCCGCGATCTCGAGCTGGTCGTCCACCGCGGCGCCGGCGCTTACATCTGCGGCGAGGAGACGGCGCTGCTCGATGCGCTCGAAGGTAAGCGCGGCAACCCGCGGCTGAAGCCGCCCTTCCCGGCCGTGCAGGGTCTCTACGGCGGCCCGACCCTGATCAACAACGTCGAGACGCTCTCCAACGTGCCTCACATCGTCGCTCACGGCGCCGAGTGGTTCCGCGGTATGGGCACCGAGCAGTCGCCGGGGACGAAGGTCGTCTCGATCTCCGGCTGCGTCCAGCGGCCGGGGAACTACGAGGTCAAGCTGGGGATCCCGATCCGCGAGCTGATCTTCGACCTCGCCGGCGGCCCCGAGGACGGCCACGAGGTCAAAGCCTTCTATCCGGGCGGTTCCTCTTCCCCGGTCCTCACTGCCGCCGAGCTCGACCTTCCATATAGCTTCGAGGCGATGGCCGAGGCGGGCTCGATGCTCGGCTCGGGCTCGATCATCGTCGCCGACGACCGCGTCTCGATTCCCCACATGGCGCTGCGGACGGCGCGCTTCTACCACCACGAGTCCTGTGGCAAGTGCACTCCCTGCCGCGAGGGGACGAACTGGACGGTGAAGATGCTCGAGCGGGTGGTGCGGGGCGAGGCGACGCCGATGGACCTCGACATCATCGCCTCGGTCCAGCAGAACATCATGGGCCACTGCCTCTGCGTGCTGGGCGACGCGATGGCGATGCCGGTCTCGGCGATGGTGCGCAAATTCCGCGACGAGTTCGAGCAGGTGATCGCCGAAGCCGGTCCGTCGCTCGACGAGGCGAGCCGCATCGCCGCCGTTCAGGGAGCCCCCGAGACGATGGGAGCGTCGGCATGAGCCGCGAGGTCACCCTGATCATCGACGGCCGCGAGATCGTCGCCACCGAGGGCGAGATGCTCCATGACGCGGCACGCCGCGGTGACATCGAGATCCCCGTCTTCTGCTACGAGCCGAAGCTCGGCAACCCCGTCGGGGCGTGCCGGATGTGCCTGGTCGAGGTCGAGGGGATTCCCAAACTGCAGACCTCCTGCTCGACGCCGGTCCGGGACGGGATGGTCGTTCACACCCGCACCGACGAGGTCAAGGAGGCGCAGAACGCCGTCGTCGAGTTCCTCCTCGTCAACCACCCGCTCGACTGCCCCGTCTGCGACAAGGGCGGCGAGTGCCCGCTGCAGGACATCTCGATGGGCTGGGGACCCGGTAAGAGCCGCTTCACCGATCCCAAGCGCCACTTCGAGAAGCCGCTGCCGCTGAGCCCGCTGGTGGCGATCGACCGCGAGCGCTGCATCCTCTGCTACCGCTGTGTTCGCTTCAGCCAGGAGGTGTCCGAGGACGCCCAGCTGCAGCTGCTGGAGCGCGGCGACCGCACCTACGTCGGCACCTTCGACGAGCGGCCCTACATCGCCCCCTTCCACGGCAACATCACCGACCTCTGCCCGGTCGGCGCGCTGACCAATTACACCTACCGCTTCCGCGCCCGGCCCTGGGACATCGAGCAGGCGGGCTCCGTCTGCACGCTCTGCCCGAGCCAGTGCAACGTCAAGTTCACGGTTCGCGATGAGCAGGTCAAACGGGTTCTAGCTCGCGACAACTCAGAGGTCGACGACGGCTGGCTCTGCGACCGCGGCCGCTACGGCTTCGGGATGTTCGCCGCCGAGGAGCGCGTCAAGGGACCGAGGCTGCGCAGCGGCGAGGAGATCGCTTGGCCGGAAGCGATCGCCGCCGCCGCCGACATCCTCCGCACGGCGGGGAGCGCCACCGCGGCGATTGTCGGCGACGCCTCCAACGAGGAGGGCTACCTCGTCCAGCGGATCATGCGCGAGGCGCTCGATTCCCCGGATGTGGAGTCGCGGACGGCGACCGGGCCGGGACGGGACATGCTGCTGCGGCTTTCCCGCCCCGAGCTTTCGGCCCGCGTAGGTGACATCGATGACGCCGACGCGATCCTCGTAATCGGCACCGACCCGCTGCACAGCTCGCCGATCCTCGATCTGAGGATCCGCAAGGCAATGCGCCGCAACGGCGCGCGGCTGGCGCTCGCGACCGATCATCCAACCGCTCTCGACGGTGGCGCCGAGGCGGCAACCCGCTACGCGCCCGGAGGCGCCACCCTGTTCCTCTCGGAGCTGGCGGCCTGCTTGCGACTTTCCAGCGAGAGTGGGACGGCCGCCCCGATTGCCGACGTGCTGCGCGGCGCGAAGACGGTGGTCGTGGTCTGGGGGGAGCGGATCGGCCGCGAGGGCGACGGCGCCGTGCGCGCCCTGCTGGACGTCGCGGCTGCGCTTGAGCTGGCCGGCGCTGAGGGATCGGGCCTGCTCGAGATTCCCGAGATCGCAAACGCGCGTGGCCTGCGCGAGGTCGGCTGCCTGCCCGACGCCGGCCCCGGCCTAAGCGAGACCACGACCGGCAAGAGCAGCGAGCAGATCCGCGCCGCCCTGGAGTCCGGCGAGCTGAAATCCGTCCTCCTCTTCGGGGTGGACCCGCTGCGCGATTTCCCCGACAGCGAGGCGTGGGACAGCGCCCTCACCGCAGCCGACCAGGTCATCGCCTTCTCGCTGTTCGAGAACGCCACAACCGCCAAGGCTGACATCGTCTTCCCGCTCGAGACCCACGCCGAGAAAGACGGCACGGTCACGCACCCGGAGGGCCGCCTGCAACGCGTCCGTCCCAGCGCCGCCCGCCCCGGCGACATCCGTCCCAACTGGGGCGTCCTCGCCGAGCTATCGCTTGCCCTTGGCCGCGACACCGGCATCTCGTCCCAGCCGTCTGCCCTCGAAGCTCTCACCAAAGAGGTGCCCTTCTACGCCGGCATCGACGATGCAGCCATCGGCGGGCGGGGGATTCGCTGGCAGGACCTCCCCTCCGCCGCCGCCTTGCCGGGTGCGACGGAGGCCGCCGGC
>JBAVGD010000240.1:0-5763 GCA_049684635.1 Solirubrobacterales bacterium
CGGGTATGGCGAGCAGGGCCCCCATCGCATTCAGGGATGCGACGAAGATTCCGAACCAGCGACCGAATTCTCCTCCGGAGAAGAGGGAGAAGGCGGAGACCAGCTCCAGCACGCCGATGATTAGGAGGACCCAGCCCCAGGTGTGGAGACCACTGATGATGTAGGTGGCATTCTGAGTAAAGAACTTCGAATCGCCAATCGCGGCAATGCCATAGACGATGTTGAGGACTCCCGCGATCAAGAGCAGCACGCCGGCGAAAACCCACCAGCCACTGATCAAACTCTCGTCGTTCATGAGAAACCTTTCGCATGTAGGCAGGAATGCGCCTTGAAACTTCGCGCCTTTGCAGGGATTTCCTCTGTCATGTCGCTGCTGGTGTTTTTCCTGCCGGCGAGCGCGGGCGCCGCTTCGCCAACCTTCCATGTGCTCTCGGGGGGAAGGCTTTCCTCTCTCGCGGCGCAGCCGCTGACCGTGCCCGGCCGTGCACCAGCGCGCCGCTTCCTGGGCAGTTCCCTCGCGGGCGCGAGCAGTCTGCGCATCGGCGATACGGAAGAAGTCGGCACGCGCACAAACGGCAAGATCCTCGGCGTCACCCCGGGGGAGGGGGACTACTCCTGCTCCGGCACCGCCCTGAACACGCCCAGCCGCTCGATTGTGCTCACCGCCGGTCATTGCGTTATCGAACACGGACGCGCCGGCCGGCACATCGTCTTCGTTCCCGCTTACGACGAGGAAATCCGGCCGTTCGGCAGCTTCAGCGTGGAATCGGTCTATGTGATGCCGCAGTGGCTGCACGGCGAAAACCCGGATTACGACGTCGCTGCGCTGCGGGTCAGCCCGAACCAGTTCGGCTATCTCACCGAAGCCGTCGGAGCACGGGGTTACGCGGCGTCGCAATCCCGTTTTTCGGCCTTCCAGATCTTCGGCTATCCGGCCGCTGCCCTCGGCGGCGAAACGCTGCGCAGTTGCCGTGCTCATGGCCAGGGCAGCGATCTCCTCACCGATCGCTTCTCGGGTCCGCCGACGCTACCGGCCCCCTGCGACATGGCCGATGGCGCCAGCGGCGGAGCCTGGCTTGTAGATGGCGAATACGTCGATGGGGTCACCAGCTACGGCTACGCTGGCCAGCCCACGAAGCTCTACTCGTCCTACTTCGGCCCCCTCGTAGGGCAATTCCTCAAGCGCCTTCCCTGATCGCGCCTCTCGCCGTGAGCCCGTCGAGTCATCGGCGGTGTCAACGGAGGGTCGCCGAGAAAGTCCTCGGTTGCCGTGAGCGGGCGCATAGACTGCGCCTGCATGGAGGTCGTCCGCACCCCAGAGGAGCGCCTTCAGGGTCTCCCCGACTTTCCCTTCGAGTCCCGGTACGCCGAGGTCGGCGGCCTGCGACTCGCCTATCTCGATGAGGGGGAGGGGAAGCCGGTCGTCTTCTTCCATGGCGAGCCGACCTGGTCATTTCTCTGGCGCAAGATGATTCCGCCGGTGCGCGATGCCGGGTACCGCTGCATCGCCCCCGACTACGCCGGCTTTGGCCGCTCCGACAAGCCCACCGATCTCGATTGGTACACCTACGACCGCCACGTCGAGCTGATGGCGGGGCTGCTCGAGGAGCTCGACGTGCGCGATGCCACGGCGGTTGTGCACGACTGGGGAGGGCCGATCGGGCTACGGCTGGCGGTGGAGCATCCGGACCGCTTTTCCCGCCTGGTGGTCATGGAGACCGGACCGTTCACAGGCCATCAGCGAATGAGCGACGCGTGGCTGCAGTTTCGCGAGTTCGTGCGGGGCAACCCCGACGTGCCTGTCGGCTTCCTCGTTCGCGGTGGCTGTAAGAACGATCCCGGCGATGAGGTGATCGCCGCCTACGAGGCGCCCTATCCGAACGCGGAGTCGAAGGCCGGTGCGCGTGCGTTTCCGTTGATTTTGCCGACCGACCCCGAGATGCCGGGCGCAGCGGAGGGGAAACGGGTTGCCGATGCTCTGCGCGACGACGAGCGCCCGGCGCTGGTGCTGTGGGCCGACTCCGACCCCGTCCTGCCGTTTTCGGTTGGGGAACGGGTTTCCTCGCAACTCGGATTTCCACCGCCACGGCCGATCGAGAACGCTTCTCACTTCCTGCAGGAGGACGCCGGCGGGGAGATTGGGCGGATCATCGCCGAGTGGCTATCCGGCTGAGCGTCGCACCGTTGCCTTCAGCTCGTCCCGAGCGTGCTCGCGAAGGAGCCGAACGCGCCGGGGTGGCTCGTCCTCCTCAACCCATGTGACGGTTCCGGGCCAGTAGGGCCCGGGCGGCCGGCCGGGGTGGTGAAAGGCTGACGCGAAGACCCAGTTGCCGGTGTTGTGGAGGCGTCCGTCGCCTGGCAGCTTCCACTCGGCCTCATCGTCATTCGGGCCGGCTCGGTGCGTGTGGCCCATGATCACCTGGGCGCCGACGAGCTGAAGCCGCTGAGCCAGCTCGGTCGCGGCGTCGACTCCGCTCCGAGTGATTGCGCTGGCGGAGAGGTCGGCTTGGAAGCCGGCTCGCAAGAGCCGGTTCAGACCCCAGACGCTTGCCGGTACCCCGGCCGCAACAGCGGCTCGGAGCGCGTTGCGGTGGACCCGCCCCTTGGTGCGGTTGCGGCTGGCGATCGAGCGCCATATCCGCTCGCTGGGACGGGTCGCGCGCTGGGCGAACCCCGCTTGGGCAAGTCCGAATGACAGGCCATAGACGGGTCGCAGAACCCGCTCGTAGTCTTCCGGGCTCGCGACCAGGGGCAGCGGCCCGAAGGCGCGCATCACCGCTGCCGCGGCGATGCACTCAAGGCGCGGCAGCGTGATGTGGCAGTCCATGTAGTGACCGTGCGTCGCGTAAACGTCGTCGCGGAGCCAGATTCCGGGATAGGCCATGGTCAGCTCCGCGTTTCCCAGCCAGGCTGTGATCTGCGTTGCCGCCTCCGCGATGGGATGCTCGCGATGTTCGAGTCCGAGCGGGGGCTGCCCCGTCATCTCGATTCGCTCGAGCAGCGGCTCGGCGAGCCGGTGGTCGTGGTTGCCCGGGACCAGGATCACCTCGCGTCCTGCCATCGTCGTTCCGAGGTCCTCGAAGAACGGGCGCGCCGCCACGAGAACCGCGGCCAGTGGCAACTCACGCAACTCCAGTGTGTCGCCGAGCAGGACCAAGCGGTCGGCTGCGGCGATCTCCTTGAGCAGTATCTGGCGAATCTCCGCGTCTCGAAGCAGATCCTCACCGGAGGCGCTGCCGAGATGGAGGTCAGAGACGATTGCCGTACGCACGGGCCAAACCTACTGAGACACGGTCTAGGATCGGCTGATGAGTGGTCTCAGCGATGAGCGCCTGGCGCCCGCAAACGGGATCGAGATCGCCTACCAGGAGATTGGCGACCCGGCGGGCGAGCCGCTGCTGCTGGTCATGGGGCTGGCAACGCAAATGGTCGCTTGGGACGAGCCCTTCTGCGCGATGCTGGCCGAGCGCGGCTTCCGCGTGATTCGGTTCGACAACCGCGACATCGGCCACTCGACCAAGATCGAGGCGGCCGGAGTGCCACGACGGACCGACATGCTGCTGGGCCGCCGCCGAACCGCTCCCTATCTGCTGCGCGATATGGCGGACGACGTCGTTGGCCTCATGGACCATCTTGAGATCGGCGCCGCGCACGTGGCCGGCGCATCGATGGGCGGGATGATCGCCCAGACCGTCGCGATCCGTCGGCCAATACGTGTGCGCTCGCTTGTCTCGATCATGTCCAGCACCGGGAACCGCTGGCTGGGGGTACCGACATGGAAGGCCTTCGGAACGTTGTTTGCGCAGCCGAAGGCGGGGCGCGAAGCTGCCGTCGAGCACACCGTCAGGATCTTCCGCATCATCGGGTCCCCCGGTTACCAGATGGACGAGGCGTGGCTGCGCCGGCTGGCGGGTATCTCCTACGACCGTTCACACAATCGGGCAGGGATCGCCCGCCAGCTCCACGCCGTAACGGCATCCGGTGACCGGACTCGCACTCTGCAGGGCCTTCGCATTCCCGCCACGATCATTCACGGCGCCAGCGACCCCCTGATCCGGCCCCTCGCCGGGCGTGCGACCGCTCGGGCCATACCGCATGCCAGCCTCCGTCTCATCCAAGGCATGGGCCACGACCTGCCGCGAGAGCTGTGGCCCACGTTCGTCGAGGAGATAGCGGCGACGGCCGCCCTGGCAGGGGAGGCCAAAAAGGCCAGGCAGCCTGCCTGACAGGCCCGGCTCCGTCCACAGAGCGTCGGTCAGCGCTTCGGGCCGACAAATTCGTCCAGCTTCGCCACGTCCGCCTTGCGCGACACATAAATCGACACCGCCGCCGATTCGGATTTCGGGAACGCGGCGCTCCAGCGTAGTCCCAGCTGGTCGCAGGCGGAGCAGAAGATGCTGGTGATGTCAGTTGAGACATTCGAGAACGCGTAGCGGGGATGCCGCCAGCCGCCGCGACCCGTGTTTATGACTCGGCAACCGTCTGACTGAATCAACCCCTTAAGGAGTTGCTCGGGCCACTGCTCTGCAAGGCTCTGCTGCCAATCCGCCAGGAAGATCGGCCGTGTGTGCTTCTTGTCGGGGCCATGCTGTGGAAACAGGCACGGCCAGCTTCTCGAATACGAATGGACCTCGTAGCAATTGCACCGTCGTAGCTGGCGACTGACGGATTTCGCGGCACCACGGCCTGCATGGCCGCTTCGCATTCGTCGACGATGCCGGGGTAGCGAACATCCAGCGTAATCCTGAGCCGGTAGACCCGCCTCTTATGTTCGGCTATCGACCCGTCGCCGAGATACAGACCGAGGAGGTGGACATAGTCGGTCCCGAGTCGATCGAAACGATGCTCGCTGCCCCCGCAGTTCTTGCACCGCTCCCGAGGGTCGGCCGCGTACGAATGGGGCAGCCTTCCATGCACCCAGTCCCGGACCGTCGGACGCGAAACCCCAGTGCGTCGCGAGATCTCGCAGTTGTTCAGTCCATCTCCGGCCAGGCGAAGAGCTTCAGCAACGGTTTCCCGGCTATGCACGGGCTGCCGTCGATGCTGTTATGCGGCGGGGGGGATTCGAACCCCCACGTCCTTGCGGACACGAGCCTCTGAAACTCGCATGTCTACCGGTTCCATCACCGCCGCGGGGCCCAACCAATTTAGCGATTGGTCGACGGCCAGGCGCTTGAGTGACCGCAACGAACATACGTTCGTATTCTAGCGTCAGGTTCCGACACCATGAAGATCAACCCCGCAGAGAACCCAGGGACAGCTCTCGCTAGAATCGCGCTTCCGCGCCGCTATCGTCTAGGGGACTAGGACGCCGGATTCTCAGTCCGGAAACCGGGGTTCGAATCCCCGTAGCGGTACTCCAGAAGTAGAGCCAAATATGCCGCTCTCCGGGGCGGTGTTTTGGTCTCGGGTCAAGGCCTGGGTCAAGGTGTTGCAGGCGTGATGCACGGCAGCTGGGACCCCAAGGAGGGAGTGATCGCGCCCAAGACGCGCACGTCGCAGCGCGTCACGCCGCTCCCCGACGTGCTTCGTGACCTATTGCTCGACCACCGGATGCGGAGCGAGCCTTCCGACGACGCGCTGGTTCGGCGTTGTGGCGAGCCGTTCCACGCCGCGAGCCTGTATCGCCGCGCCGACGACGCCTGGAACGCAGCCGGTCTGCCCAACCGCTTGCGGCTGCAGCAAGTTCGCCATACCTTTGCCTCGCTTCTGATCGACGCCAAGGTCAAGGCCAAGGCGATTCAGGAGTTCATGGGGCACGCG
>JBAVGD010000241.1:0-1709 GCA_049684635.1 Solirubrobacterales bacterium
ACTGTGGCCGGAGATGCAGGCAACCATCCCTCCCGGATTGGCCGAATTCGGAGAGCTGAAGGTATCTATATCTCCCGAGGACTTCGTTCCCTGGCTTGCTGAGAGCGTAACTCTACGCCTCGTAACAGGCCCCCATGATGCTGACTCTGTCGCGCCTGTCGAGGTAGGATCAGGGTTGCAATCGCTCCTTGAGCTAGCCACTCAGCAGGCTGCGGCTACCACGACGGGTGGCAACCGGATTCTCGCGGTTGAGGAGCCCGAGGCCTACCTTCATCCGTCAGCCCAGAGGACCCTCGCTCGGCTGATTGCGGAGGAGCTGCCGGGCAAGCGAATCGTGTCTACACACAGTCCGCTCCTCGTCGAGGAGGCGACTTACGGAGACGTTGTACTCGTCCGTGACCATCAGTTCTACGAGTCTGCGCCCCTATCGATGGCGGATCCCAATCGCGCGTCGATTAACACCGCGCTATTGACTGGTTTCGGTGCGGAGATGGCGTTCGCACGCACTGTTCTGCTCGTTGAGGGTGAGGGTGACCGCCTCTTCTTCGAATGGCTTAGGAGACGCCTCGCTAGGAACAGCGGGGACGGACGTATTGACGAGATGTATGTCCTCCCAACGGGCTCCAAGACATCATTTTGTCCCTGGCTCCGCTTGCTCTTAAGCTATGGCCGAGACGGTGATCGCCCAGTGTCCTGGCTCGCTGCCCCAGATAGTGATGGCGCTACGGACATCCGGCGTGCCTGGAAGGGTGCCGGTTTGACACTACCAACGGCCGTCTCGCGCGAGCTGATGGCGCCGTCGAACGTCCCAAAACAGAATCGCACAGATGTCCTCGCAGCCACTCGCGCCGTGAACGCGGCAGCTGCTAAAGCCGGCGTGGGAATTGAATTGCTCCCCCCCGACGTGGAGGGAGTGATGCTTGCTGACTGTGCCCCAAGCACTATTGCCAGGCTCTGCGAAGAGGTAGATGCTCCGCGATGTAGCAAGGCAACTTTCGAGACGTGGCTAGGTAATAACAAGGCGCCGTGGATGCGGGCGATCATCGCCCGCGAAACGCCTTGGGGAGAGGTCTCCCAAGACGCAAAGTCAGTGCTGAAGCGTTGGTTGTCAGGGGTGATGGCGCCCGCGGAGGCAGGGCATCTCCTCGAAAGAATGAATTAGGGTTGGCGCCGGCGTACTTGCCTTTCGCCCCATCAGGCCAACCAGATTCACAGGAACGCTCCCAAATCGCGCGAAGCGAAAGCGAGGAGGACGCGAGCGTGATTCCGTGGCAATCCCGCCAGATGTCAGCATGACGACGCGCCTTAATGCATGAACTCAAGCGACCCGCACTTGCTAGCTCGAGGTCACGGCTTGCTAGTTCCACGACTTAGCGCTTTGGGCAGGCCGCCGAGCACGATCTCGGGCGGCGTTCTCAGCCGCTGGCTTCCAACTCCCTGACGATCTCGTCGCGCTGGCGGCCACCATAACCCTTGGCCTGTGTCCCCGTGCGGACAAACAACTTCTCGTCGTTCTTTAGGTAAAACGGCTTGTGCGGTTTCCGGAACTCCAATCGAAGCACTCTTGTCGCCGGCACATCCTGCCCCCCCACAACCTCGACCACCGCGCCCGAGGGGCCGACCAGCCGGGAGCTGGCCGCGGCCCTCGAGATGATGTTCGCGCATCCAAAGGTCGCCGCCCTCGGGATCGCATCGTTGCCCTACGGGCC
>JBAVGD010000242.1:0-2552 GCA_049684635.1 Solirubrobacterales bacterium
GTGAGAAGGAGCTCGCCGACCAGGGGTTCGTGCCCCTGGTGCACTGCAAGGGCACGGCCAACGCCGCCTTCTTCAGCGTGCAGTCCACGCAGAAACCCAAGAAGTATCAGACGGACGCGGCGACGGCGAACGCCCGCATTTCCGCGCAGCTCCCGTACATTTTCGCGGTCTCGCGCTTCGCGCACTACCTCAAGGCGATGATGCGCGACAAGATCGGCGGCTACCAGTCCCGCAGTCAGATCCAGTCGTTCCTGAACAACTGGATCGCGGACTACGTGGTCGCCGACGACGACGCGCAGCAGAGCGTCAAGGCGAAGCGCCCCCTGCGCGAGGCCCGGATCGAGGTGTCGGAAGTGGCCGGCAAGCCCGGTGTGTACCGCGCCGTGGCGTTTCTGCGACCGCACTTCCAGTTGGATGAACTGAGCGTTTCGATGCGCCTGGTCGCGGATCTACCGCAGCCGGCGAAGTGAGGTTGGCCGCCCCGTACGTCACGTCCGGACCTTCACGGAGGGTGCCATGGCGATCGAGTTGTGGTTGAAACTCGCTGGGATCGAGGGCGAGGGTGCGCGGTCGGGATTCGAAAAGCAGATCCAGCTGGACTCGTTCGATTGGGCATTCCACAACGCGTCGAGCCCGACCGGCGCGGGCCGCGGGGCCGGCAGGGTGGAAGCCACCGGGATTTCCTGCACGAAGCGGGTGGACAAGGCGAGCCCCAAGTTGTTCGCCGCGGTCACCACCGGGAAGCACTTCGACAAAGCCGTGTTGACGGCGCTCAAAGCCGGCGGTGACAAAGCAGTCGACTACATGAAGATCGAGTTCGACACGCTGTTCGTGGTGGACCTCCACGAGTCCGGTGCCAGCGGCGGCGACGAGGTGCCCCGCGAGAACGTCAGCTTCGCCTTCGGCAAGGTGACGGTGACGTACAACGAGCAGAAGGCCGATGGCACCAAGGGGGCAGCGACCGTCGCGAGCTACGACTTCGTGAAATCAGTGGCCGGCTGAGGTCGTCGGTGCCGCCCGTCAGCGCCGACGAGCTGTTTCGCGCGGGCAAGCTCGAGGACGCGATCGAACTGCTGGGCGCCGGGCTCCGGGCCAACCCCGCCGACGCCCCGCAGCGCACGTTCCTGTTCGAGCTGCTCTGTTTCGCGGGAGCGCATGACCGGGCGGACAAGCAGCTCGATGTGCTCGCCGGCGGCAGCAAGGAGGCCGGCATGGGAGCCCTCCTGTACCGCGCCGCCCTGAGCGCCGAGCGAACGCGGCAGGAGATGTTCCGGGAAGGGCGCCTGCCGGAAGGCGCCCCGCCCCCGAAGCCGGCGTCGGGGACCTTGAACGGACGGCCGTTTCGGGAGCTGGTCGACGCCGACCCCCGGGTGGGGGCACGGCTCGAGGTGTTCGCCGCCGGCCAGTATCTGTGGATCCCCTTCGAGCACATCGCCACCATCCGGATGGCCCCTCCCAAGCGGCTCCGGGACCTGCTCTGGGCGCCCGCGGTTCTGCGCACCGGGCCGGGGTTCAAGGGGGTCGAGCTCGGAGAGGTCCTGCTGCCGGTCCTGGCCCCGCTCTCGTGGCAGCACGGCGACAACGCGGTGCGGCTCGGACGGGTCACCGAATGGGTCGAGCTCGACGACGGCACCGTCGTGCCGCTCGGCCAGAAGCTGCTCTTCGCCGATGGTGAAGAGGTTCCGATCCTCGAGTTGCGCGAGCTGGATATCACGCCGACGGCCGCCTCGGCCGGGTAACCTCCCCCATGGCGTCGCAGGAAGACCTGTTACAGCCGATTCCGGGCGCGAATCCGGCCGGAGCGAGCCTGCGGTACGATCCCGTCTACGACAAGATCAAGGAAGCACGGCGCGAAGAGGCCGACGTCGCTCAGGGGGAATGGAAGACCGCCCGCAAGGTCGCGGATTGGCCCCTCGTCATCAAGCTGACGAGTGAGGCACTTGCCACCAGGTCCAAAGACCTGCAGCTCGCCGCCTGGCTCGCCGAGGCCCGCCTCAGGCAGGAAGGACTCGGCGGCCTGCGCGGGGGCCTGGAGACGCTCCGCGGGCTGCTGAAGCAGTTCTGGGACAATCTCTACCCCGAAATCGAGGACGGCGACCTGGAGCTGCGCGCGGCGCCCTTGAGCTGGGTGGGGCGGTACCTCGACGCCGGGGTCCGCATGGTGCCGCTCACCAAGGCCGGTCACGATCTCTTCAAGTATCGGGAGGCGCGCGCCGTCGGCTACGAGGCCGACGCCAAGGGCGATGAGAAGAAGATGGCGGCGAGGCAGGCGGCGCTCGAGGACGGTAAGCTCAGTGGCGAGGAGTTCGACAAGGCGTTCGACGCGACACCAAAGGCGTTCTACAAGCAGGTCGTGGCCGATCTCGACGGTTGCGGCAAGGCCGTGCAGGCGCTCGCGCAGGCCGGCGAGGAGCGGTTCGGCGACGACGCCCCCGGCTACGCCGGTCTGACCCAGGCGCTGGAAGACGTGCAGGACGCGACGCGGCAACTGCTTGAGAGGCGCCTCCAGACCGACCCGGATCCCATGGACGCCACGGCCCCCGGCGCGGCCG
>JBAVGD010000243.1:0-3691 GCA_049684635.1 Solirubrobacterales bacterium
CACTCGCAAGGGGAACCCGGAAGGGATTCAGTCCTTCGACGACCTGCTCAACAAGGACGTCGAAGTGATCACGCCCAATCCGTTTAGCTCGGGCTCGGCCCGCTGGAACATCATGGCCGTTTACGGCGCCCTGATCCACGAGGGCAAGTCGGAAGGGGAAGCGCTCGCGGGAGTCAAGACGCTGCTCGAAAAGACGGTCGTCCAGCCGGGCAGCGGTCGCGACGCGCTCGCCGCCTTCACCCAGGGCGAGGGCGACGTGCTGCTCAGCTACGAGAACGAGGCGATCAAGGCCCAGGACGAAGGCGAGGACGTCGAATACGTCATTCCGCCCAGCACGATCCTGATCGAAACGCCGATCGCCGTCACCAAGGGGGCGCCGGCGGCTGCGCAGGACTTTCTCGACTACGTCTGGTCGGACGCGGGCCAGGAAATCTGGGCTGAACACGGCTACCGCCCGGTCAACCCGAAGCTGGTCGACCCGAAGCAGTTTCCAACCCCAAAGGACCCGTTCGAGATCTCCGAGTTCGGCGGCTGGAGCAAGGTCAACGACGAGTTCTTCGACGACGAAACCGGCAAGGTCGCCGCGATCGAGAAGGAACTCGGAGTCGCGACGAGCGGCTAGCGGCACCACGTATGGAGGCTCACTCGGCAACCGTCTCCGCGGCCCCGCCCCGGGCAGGCGTCCGCCTGCCCGGGCTGGGCGTCGGCCTCGGCAGGGGGCTCGTCGTCTTCTACCTCTCGCTGGTCGTGATGCTGCCGCTTGCCGCGGTGCTCGACGAATCGCTCAGCGGCGGCCTCGGCGCCTTCTGGGCCGCGGTCAGCAGCCCCGAGGCGGTGGCAGCGCTGAAGCTGACCGTGATCAGCTCGCTGATCATCGTCGCGATCAACGCCATCTTCGGCACGATCATCGCCTGGGTCCTGGTCCGCGACGAGTTCCCCGGCAAGGGCGCCGTCAACGCGCTGATCGACCTGCCCTTCGCGCTGCCGACGATCGTCGCCGGCCTCACCCTGCTGACGCTGTACGGGGCGGAAAGTCCGATCGGGCTCGACATCGCCTTCACCCGGGTCGCGATCGTCTTCGCCCTCTGCTTCGTCACCCTGCCCTTCGTCACCCGCGCCGTGCAGCCGCTGCTGATGGAGATGGACCAGCAGATGGAGGAGGCGGCGACCTCGCTCGGCGCCGGCGGCTTGACCGTCTTCCGGCGGATCATCTTCCCCAACCTCCTGCCCGGCATCCTCGCCGGCGTGCTGCTCGCCTTCGCGCGGGCGCTCGGCGAGTACGGCTCGCTGATCCTGATCTCGGGCAACATCCCGTTCAAGACCGAGGTCTCCTCGGTCTTCATCCGCAGCCAGATCGAGTCCGGCAACGTCTCCGGCGCGGCCGCGGTCTCGGTCGTCCTGCTGGCGATCTCGCTGGCCCTGCTGGTCGCGGTCAGCTTTCTCCTGCGTTGGAGCACGAGGACCGGGGAGGAGTCATGACGACCACTTCGTCTGCCAAGTGGGGCCTGCGCACGCTCGCCTTCGGTTACCTCGGCCTGCTCCTGCTCGCTCCCATCGCGATGATCTTCTACAAGACCTTCGAACACGGGATCGGGCCGCCGCTTGACGCGATGATCTCGCCCGATGCCCTGCACGCGATCTGGCTGACCCTGCTGATGGTCGCGGTGGCGGTGCCGCTCAACACCGTCTTCGGCGTCGGCTGTGCGCTGCTCCTGGTCCGCCACCGCTGGAAGGGCAATGGCCTGATCGACGCGGTGATCAACCTGCCATTCGCGATCTCGCCGATCGTCATCGGCCTCTCGCTCTTCCTGCTCTACGGCGCCGACGGCTGGTTTGGGCCGACCCTCGCCGAATGGGGCATCCAGGTGCTGTTCTCGACTCCGGGGATGATCCTCGCCAGCATCTTCGTCTCGCTTCCCTTCGTCGTGCGCGAGACCGTGCCGGTGCTGCGGGAGGTCGGCACCGAGCAGGAGCAGGCCGCCTCGACCCTCGGCGCCGGCGGCTGGCAGACCTTCTGGCGCGTGACCCTGCCGTCGATTCGCTGGGGCGTCGCCTACGGCGTCGTTCTCACCACCGCCCGGGTGCTCGGCGAGTTCGGCGCGATGACGATCGTCTCGGGATCGATCTCGGGCAAGACCGAGACCCTGCCGCTCTTCGTCGCCAAGTCCTTCGAGCAGTTCGACGAGCAGGCGGCCTATGCGGGGGCGATCGTGCTCGCCCTGCTCGCCCTGACCGCGCTGCTGCTGATGAGCGTCGGTGGCCGCAAAGCTAAAGCAGCAAAGGAGGGTTCCTGATGGCAATCGCAGTCGAGGGGGCGCGCAAGCGCTTCGGTGACTTTCAGGCTCTTGACGATGTCTCGATCGACGTGCCCAGAGGCTCGCTCACCGCGCTGCTCGGGCCGAGCGGCAGCGGCAAGTCGACGCTGCTGCGGGCGATCGCCGGGCTGGAGACGCTCGACGCCGGTCGGGTCGTGATCGATGGCGCCGACGCGACGGCGACACCCGCCCAGAAGCGCAAGGTCGGCTTCGTCTTCCAGCACTACGCCGCCTTCAAGCACATGACCGTGTTCGGCAACGTCGGCTTCGGCCTCAAGATCCGCAAGTGGTCCAAACCGCAGATCAGCGACCGCGTGCACGAGCTGCTGCGCCTGGTCCAGCTCGACGGTCTGGCGGAGCGTTACCCGGACCAGCTCTCTGGCGGCCAGCGCCAGCGCATGGCGTTGGCCCGGGCGCTGGCGGTCGAACCGCAGGTGCTGCTGCTGGACGAGCCCTTCGGCGCGCTCGACGCCAAGGTCCGCAAGGACCTGCGCACCTGGCTGCGCCGCCTGCACGACGAGACGGGGGTGACGACGATCTTCGTCACCCACGACCAGGAGGAGGCGATGGACGTCGCCGAGCAGCTGGTCGTGATGAACGAGGGCCGAGTGGAGCAGGCGGGGGCGGCCGACGACCTCTACGACCATCCCGCCAACGAGTTCGTGATGAGCTTCGTCGGCGAGGTCAACCGCCTTCGCGACGGCTTCGTCCGGCCGCATGACATCCGCGTCGCCCTCGATCCCGAGGAAAGCGCCGAGGAGGCGATGGTCAAGCGCATCGTCGCCCTCGGCTTCGAGATCAGGGTCGAGCTCGTCCTCGCCGACGGCACCGACGTGTGGGCCCAGCTGACGCGCGCGGAGTTGCAGACGCTAGAGCTGCGCGAGGGCCAGATTGTCCATGTGCGTCCCGGCGAGACCAAGCGCTTCAACGGCGCCTGGGGCGATGGTCCCGAGTGCTCGGTCGGAGCGGCGAGTACTGGTCGGTGAGGGAGTGACGTGGTCAGTCGCTTGTGCCAGCGGATTACGCTTTCACGCCGCCGGCCACCACATTCACGAAGCTCTCCAGGTGGCGCGTCGTCCAGCACTCGAAGGCGCCGTCGCAGTGGCGCTCGTAGGCGGCCATCACCGAGTCGCCGTAGTTCCAGTAGAGCTTCGGCTCGGGGTTGAGCCAGAAGAGGCGGCCGGCGCGCTCGGCGATCTGGGCGAAGACCTCGGCGTGGGGCTCGCGGCCGTTGGTGCGGGCGTCGCCCAGCACGATCACGGTCGAGCGCGGGTCGAGGTCGTCGGAGATCTCGGTCAGGAACTCGAGCCAGACGCGACCGTAGTCGGTGTAGCCGGAGACGTCGGCGACGCCGCCCTCGCTCGAGATGCGCCGCG
>JBAVGD010000244.1:0-1675 GCA_049684635.1 Solirubrobacterales bacterium
TCGCAAACCTGTGTGTCGTGGAGTTCGCCGCCAACACACCGCGAATCAACAAATTCCACTTCCGTTTGCGGATAGCGCTGCCGGATGAGTTCCGCCACTTCCCACGCGTCCAAATCGGGAAGATGGCGATCCAAGAGCACGCTGTCACAAGTGAAGTGCAGAAGCTTCGAGAGTGCGTGGGCCCCACCTACGGCTTCCTCACTTGTCGATCCAGACTCTTCACGGTTTTTCATCATCAGGCTGCGAAAGGCCGGATCTGCGCTGGCAACGAGTACCCGGTTTCGGGGCCGGATGTAACTGGGCGTAGTGATCGCAGCCATGGTTTCCCCCACTTCAAATAGCTTCCATTCACAGATCAGCAATCTTTCATCTGCGCGTTGCGGACGGAAAAATCTTCCGAGCCGCAAGCGGAACAGGGTTCTGCGTTTTGACTTCCAAACTTGAAGTTGAGGATGGACTGAAAAGAAGGAACTTAGCGGGAAACACAAATAGGCAGAGTGCACCGACTCGGAACAACGTTCCTCCAGCGCACACACTGAACCGCGCAATCATTGCCCAGATGCACGGCCGCCTTTGCCTAGCGGCGTGGACAAAGTTCACTCTGAGTGGCTGGAGGCTCACTCAAACGCTACATCGGCCAAGGAAGCGATTACTTTAGTGATTTTTTCGAGAACTTTATTAAAACGAAATAATAATTCGCACTGTCAAACATGGATTCCAGGGAGCGCGGCACGCCTCGGAGCGCGGACTCGCTTACCATTCCGAAGATTCAGGCCATGGGCGCTTTCGTTCGCCGTGTGAAATACATTGAACCAACGACAATTCCAAGTGTGCTGCGCCGTGCAAAACAGCCGCGATGGGAAAGTCTCGATAATGCGAGGCGAAATCGGCACAAATTGTCGTTTTGAATTTGCGCACCCTAAATTGACTTCAGATTAGATGAGCGTATGTTTAAAGGATACGGATTCCCGGCCCATTGGAGGATTTAATGAATCGCTGTCTCGCTACAATCTCGCTGTCTGCCATTTCCATTGGTGCGCTGGTGGCAGGGTGTCAAAAGCCGGCTGACCAGCAATCCGGTCCAGACGCCAATTCTTCCTCGTCCGTGGCGGATTCGGCGAAGACCGCTGTGAAGAAGGTTCTCGAACCGAAACCTCTGGTCGTCCCTGCTGACACCGTGATCGCTGTGGTTTTGGATCAGACCATAAGTTCCAAAACCAGCAAACCGGGGGACAAGTTTACAGCGACTGTCGAGTCTCCGGTGGAAGTGGAAGGAAAGGTCGCCATTCCCAAGGGCGCCCGCGCTGAGGGAGTCGTGAAGGATGCAAAAGCTGCCGGACGATTCAAGGGGGGCGCTGCGCTAGCTCTCGAGCTGACAAGTGTCACCGTCAACGGGAAGGATCATGAGATCCAGACCTCCGCTGCAGCGATGTCTAGCAAAGGAAAAGGCAAGCGCACCGCAACGATGGTCGGCGGCGGTGCCGCCGGAGGAGCCGCTATCGGAGCGGTCGCTGGTGGCGGCAAGGGTGCCGCGATCGGCGCGTTGATCGGGGCGGCCGCGGGAACCGGTGGCGCAGGATTCACCGGCAACCGCGACATCACTCTACCTGCGGAGACGCCGCTCGATTTCAAACTGCTTCAGCCCGTGAGCATCAAACAAAAGTAGCATCGAGTA
>JBAVGD010000245.1:0-3548 GCA_049684635.1 Solirubrobacterales bacterium
GCGGTAGCCCAGCTCCGCGGTCAGATCGAAGGCCAGCCGCTCGGCCAGCCGTGCGCTCTCGGCAACCGCCTCGAGATGCTCGGCGAAGCGGGCGGCCATCGCCTCAGGCGAGGAAAGAGCCGAGGTCGAGTTGCCGCGGCGCCGCGGCTCTGAGGCCTCGAGTGTGGTCCCCAGCCGCACCGCGACGAAGGCGTCCTGGAGCGGAGAGCGGCGGCGGGTGTGCGAATGGACGTTGCCGGTCGCCACGCATGGCACACCGAGCCGGGCGGCGAGGCCGGCGAGCCAGTGGTTTCGCGCTCTGTCATGGCGCCAGTACGGGCGTTGAAGCTCGATCCTGAAGTTGTCGGGGCCGAAGGCGGTCAGCAACCGTCGTGCCAGCGCCGCACCGGCCGGCTGCTCATCACGCTGCCAAGCCCCCGCTACCACTCCGTCCCGCGCGCAACCGGAGAGGCAGATAAGACCCTCGGCGCGCTCCTCCACCTGCTCGAGGGTCACGCATGGCTGCCCCGGCGAGCGACCCGTGCCTTCGCGAGTGTGAGAGTGCGCCCCGGTCAGCAACCGGCAGAGGTTGCGATATCCGGTGGCGCTCTCCACCAGGAGCGTGAGGTGGGCGGCCCTGCCCCCCGGGCCCAACTCAACCGTCAGCTCCGCACCGGTGATCGGTCGCAGGCCGAAGCCCTTGCAGGCGTGGGCAAATTCCATCGAGCCCCAGATCCCGTCGTGGTCGGTGAGCGCCATGGCGGGATATCCCAGGTCGGCCGCGGCGGCGGCCAGCTCCAGAGGCGCGGAGGCCCCATCGAGGAAGGAGAAGGCCGAGTGGGCGTGCAGCTCGACGTAGGGGACAACCTCGGTCGACGGGCCGAAAACGTGAGATATAGACCCCTTTTCGGCCCGTCGGCGGGGGTGGTGGGAGGGGTGGGAGTTGCCCATCAGGCCCGCTGGCGGTACCAGCTGCCGTCCTGGCCATCGCGGAAGACGGTGATGTCGCGCCCATCCGCCAGCGCGAGCTCGAAGTAGTGGCGGCGCAGGGGATGCGGCGTCCACCAACGGTCCTCCAGAAGCCACTCCTCGCGAACCGCCTCGATCGCGATCCCCCCGACTGCGCGGGGAGTCCCATCCGAGCCGGTCTTCACCGCTGCCCGCCGGGGGGTATAGAGCCGCCGCGTCCGCATCATCGATCCGGGAAGGGCGTCAGCATCACCCACCGCTCCGGAACGCGCGAGGTCCCGTCAACCGGCAGCACCTTGAGCAGAGCGGTTCCACCCTGCGCCGCGCGAACCTCCCGCACCGCGGCGCCAAGGCGCCGGCGCCTTGGCTCGTCCCCGCGGACGGACAGCTGCAGCTGATCGGCGGCGCGGGGGCCCAGGCCAACCGCCCGCAGCCAGAGCGAGACCGCCGGGGCCGGCAGCAACTCCAGCCGCGGGGCCAGCACGGAGCGCAGCACCCGCGGCGACGCCGTCGGCCTGCCCAGGCCCTGGTCGACGCTCCAGCTGCCGCCACCGCTGAGCAGAGCGCCAAGACGCAGGCTGAGCAGGGTCCTCCCCCGTCGCTGAGGAGCAGCCAGCAGGCGATCGATCAGCAGCTCGAGGGCGCGGTCGAGCTGGCGCCCGGCGGTCCCCTCCGGCAGCTCGATCTCCTCCACCAGTTCCTCGTGCGGCTCACGAGGCCGCAATGGTTCGTCCTCCCCCCGGGCAATCTGGAGTGCGCGCAGCCCGGCCGGGCCGAATCGATCGGCGACCCGCTTGGGAGAGAGTCGGGCAAGCCCCCCCAGCGTGGCGATGCCAAGCCGCTCCATGACTTCAAGAAGATCGGCAGTGGCAAGCTCTGACAGAGGCAGCCACCCGGTCAGCGCCGAAACGGGAAGGCGGGTCAGGAATTCGCGAAAGGTATGCGGGAAGACCGCCGCTTCCCCCCTGCTCGCGGCCGCAGAGGCGGCGAAGCGAGTGGGTGCGACCGCGTCGCGGGCCGGCATCTCAAGGGCACCGCGCACCGCGGCCATCACTCCCGCGGTACTGCCACCGTGGATGCCACGCAGCCCATCCACTGCGAAGAAGGCCTCCCCCATTCGCCTGGGCTCGACTGCCGCCCCAACCCCCTCCAGCTTCCGCAGCGTCTCCTCCCAGAGATCGTCAGGCGAGCGCGACTCCTTCTCACAGGACTCACGAAGGGCAGAATCGGGAATTAGTACGCAAGCCACCTCCATACGAACACATGTTCGTATATGGAGAGGGCAACTGTCAAGTCACGACAGGTAGGCGTCATTTTGGTGGCTCCACGTCCTTGGCGGGCCACGGGGTTGAGATAGGCCGTCTTCCCTGGCGCTGAGCTTCGTCCCACTCGTCTTCCCGGCTGAGCCAGATGACAGGGAAGTCACGACCCTCAACAACGCCCGTAACCGCTTGCCGCTTGAGCCGCTTTCCATGCACGTCGGTAACCAGCATCTTTGTGCCAGATTCTGTGCCTTGTAAGCCTTAGTCTATGGCGTGTGCCATACACGACGCCCTGATGTGGTACAAATAGTTGGACAAGTACAACCCGTGGAGGCACAGAGATGTCGGATCAAGAGAACAATCAGGGGAGCGCCGGGTTTACGGCTCCCTACGTCTCGTTCCGAACGCTGGAGAACCTGATCAAACGCATGGAGGAAGAGGGCACTCCTCAGCAGATCGACCGGACCTACATCGTCAATCTGCCGGGAAGCACCCAGAGCATGCTGATCAAGGCGCTTACGGAACTGGGGCTGATGGATGGCGACAAACGGCCGACGAGCGCCCTTACGAAGCTCGTAGACCACCCAGAGGATCGTTCCCATCTCATCGGAGAGCTTGTAAAGAAGCACTACGGGGCGGCAATCAACCTCGGCTCTAACGCGACCCAGGGTCAGCTGCAAGCTCTTTTTGCCAGCGAGTACGGCGTCACAGGCAGCACCCAGCGGAAGGCCATCGCATTCTTCTTGGCAGCCGCGAAAGCGGGGGAAGTCGGGCTTAGTAAGCACTTCAAAACTCCGAAGGCGGTCAGCAGCGCCGGGTCTCCGCGGCGCCCCCGCAAAAAAGCGAAGCAGGCCGACGACCCGCCGCCACCTCCCGCCCCCCCTGCTCCGACAGACGACCCGAAGAAGGCGTACGTCGATCTGCTTCTCAAAAAGGCCGGTGAGGAAATGGACAACACCGATCTGCTCGACCGGATCGAGCGTGTGATCGGCCTTGACCCCGAGCCTTCCCAGACTTCCCCCCCTAAGCCCCCTGGGGGTGATCCTGATTCGTAGGAGGTGAGGGACAGCGCGGCGATAACCCGAAGGCTCCTGCCGCGTGGTGATTTGAAGTAGGCGAGCGGTGCCGGGTTGTGCGAGGAGTTGGAGCCCTTCGCGCCCGACACCACCCAGGAGGGTCTGAGAATTGGTGGTCTCACCCCGATTTAGCCTCGGGGAATGCTGAAAAGCATTTGCGGGTCCGAACCCCGCACCCTCCGTTGCAACAACAGTGGTAGCCGCACCCCCAACCGCAAAGGCGTGACGCCCTATGGCTGACAGAAAGCGACCCCCGAAGGAC
>JBAVGD010000246.1:0-6965 GCA_049684635.1 Solirubrobacterales bacterium
GCCTAGAGGAAGCCCTAGCAACGATTGATGCCGCTATCCGGCTAAATCCGGATCATGCGCATGCTTTTTTTAGTCGCGGGAATATCCTGCAGGATTCAAATCGTTTTGGCGAAGCGCTGGCGAGCTACGAACGTGCGGTTGAGCTTAAGCCTGACTTTGCAGGTGCCCTCAATAACCGGGGGTGCGTTCTCCAGAATTTGAAACGCCCCAATGATGCCATTGCCAGCTTTGACGCCGCCGTTCTTCTCGAGCAGGTCGATGCGGCCGTAGTAGCCGATCGCGTAGGTGAGCCAGGAGCCGACCATGTTCCCCCCCAGGCCGGCGAGGACGATGCCGAGCATCGTCTGATCCCCGTTGGAGACGCTGAAGCCGGCGAAGAGCATGACGGCCTCGCTCGGGATCGGGATGCAGGCGCTGCCCGCCGCCATCAGGAGAAAGACGCCGGCCAGGCCCGCGCTTTCGATCGTGCTGACGCAGAAGTCGACGATCGGCCCTGTGATATCCGCGTAGAGGAATTGATGCAGCATGAACAGACCCGTGATCCTAGAGCGTGACGCTCTAAACTCGGCCGGTCCCATGAGCCGGCTGAACCACCCCGTCTATCGCAACCGGGTAACTCAGGTGCTGGCCGACCTCGTGCTCGTCACCGCGGCCTTCTACCTGGCGTTCCGCCTGCGCTTCCTCGACGACCCACACGGTCTGCCGCATCGCTACGCGATCCTGTTCACCCAGGCCGTCGTCTTCGTCGCGGTCGGCAAGGTGATCGTCTTCGCCGGCTTCGGTCTCTACCAGAAGTGGTGGCGCTACATCACCGGCCGCGACTTCTTCATGATCGTTCGCGCGGTCGTCGCCGCCAGCGCGATCCTCGTCGTCCTCTTCACCGTCCTGCAGCCGTTCGACCACAGCCTGCCTCGCTCGGTGGCGGTGATGGACTTCATCCTGACCCTGCTGCTGATCGCCGGGGCCAGGCTGACCGCGCGTCTGATCGTCGAGCGACCCGCTTCCGGACACCGTTTCCCGCGCCATAAGGTGCTGGTGATCGGCGCCGGCTCCGGCGGCCAGATGGTCGTCCGCGAGCTTCAGCTGAACCCCGCCCTCGGTTCCACCGCGATCGGCTTCGTCGATGACGACCCGCGCAAACGCGGGATGCGGATGCTGGGGCTGAGGGTGCTGGGCTCGACCGAGGAGATCGAGAGGATCCTCGACGAGACCGAGCCGAACGAAGTGGTGATCGCCATCCCCTCGGCGCCGGGCACGCTGCGCGCCAAGGTCGTGGCGCCCTGCCGCGAGCGGGAAATTCGGGTGCGCACGCTGCCGACGGTCTTCGAGCTCCTGCGAGGAGGGGTGCAGCTCAACAAACAGCTTCGCGACGTGCAGGTCGAGGACGTGCTCGGCCGCGACCCGATCGTCGTCGAGCTCGACCGGGTGGGCGCTTACCTGCGGGACCGCATCGTGCTGGTCACCGGTGCCGGTGGCTCGATCGGCTCGGAGCTCTGCCGCCAGATTGCCCGCGTCGAGCCGCGGCTGCTGGTGATGCTCGATCACGCGGAGGACAACCTCTTCGAGATCGATCGCGAGATGGTCGAGGAGCGCCACTGCAGCAACGTCGAGTCGGTGCTGGCCGACTGCAAGGAGCCGCACCGGATGCTGGAGACGATGCAGCGCTTCAAGCCGAGCGTCGTCTTCCACGCCGCCGCCTACAAGCACGTACCGCTGATGGAGGCCAACCCGCTGGAGGCCGTCCGCAACAACGCGATCGCGACGCGGATCACCGCGGAGACAGCCGCCGCCTCGAAGGTCGAGCGCTTCGTCCTCATCTCCACCGACAAGGCGGTCAACCCGAAGACCGTGATGGGAGCCTCCAAGGCGATGGCGGAGTGGATCGTCGAGGCCGCCGGCGACAGGCATCCTGGCACTCGTTTCGCGAGCGTTCGCTTTGGCAACGTTCTCGCGTCCTCCGGGAGCGTCGTCCCGATCTTCCGCAGCCAGATCGAGCGCGGCGGCCCGGTCACGGTGACCCACCCGGACATGACCCGCTACTTCATGACGATCCCCGAGGCGGTGCAGCTGGTGATCAGAGCCGGCGACATCGGCAGCGGCAAGGGGGAAGTCTTCGTGCTCGACATGGGCGAGCCGGTGAAGATCGTCGACCTCGCCCACAACATGATCCGCCTCGCCGGGTACGAGCCGGGGACGGACATCGTGGTTGAGTTCACGCAGCCGCGGCCCGGCGAGAAGCTGCGGGAGGAGCTCTTCGGGGTGGGGGAGACGTGGCAACCGACCGCTGCCAAACGGATTCACCGGGCGCTCCGCGTGACTTCGCTCGACCCGGATTGGGTCGAGTCGACGCTCAATTCCCTGGAGCACCTGGTGATGGCCGGCGACGAGGCGAACCTGGCCGCGCGGGTGGTCGAGCTGATCACCGCGCAGGACGGGAACACGGCGGCGGTCGGCTACGACGGGTAGCCTCTCGCAGCCACTCCCTTGGAGCTGATTAAGGAAATCGGCGCTGTCGCCGGCCTGGCCGCCTTCCTGGGCCTCGGCCTGCTTGCCCTGCTCTCGTTCGCGCAGGCACGGGATGTGCGCCGCCTGCGCGAGTGGGCGGGGTCGGCGCCCGAGCGCGATTCGGAGCGCAAGGAGACGACATCGGCGGCCGCCGCGCACAAGGCCAAGGAGATGCGCAAGCTGGAAGAGGCGAAGGAAGCCGAGCGCAAGGCCGCCGACCTGCGCGAAGAGCGCCGCCAGCGGCGCGACGCGGGGCTCCCGGACCTCGGCCGGACCGAGCGCCTCCGCGTTCTCTTCTCCGGCCGTGGCAGTCGCCTCGGCGAACCTCGCTATCTGGTGGCCATCTTACTCATCGTCGTGATCGTCGGTGGTGGCATCGCCTACGGGCTCCTGCACGGTTTCGGCGGCGGCGGCGGCCGAAGCGCCGCCAGCGGTCCCCTCAAGCCAAGCGAAATCGAGGTGGCCGTCCTCAACGGGACCGCCACGCCCGGACTTGCGGCTCGCTACCGGGACATCGTCGAACAGCGGGGCTTCAAGCCCGGCACCGTCGGCAACAGCAGGGCGAGCTTCGCCGCCAGCGTCGTGATGTACCGCCGCGGTAGGGAGCCCGAGGCGAAGCGGGTGGGACACGCGCTCCACATGTCGCGGGTGCGGTTGATGACTTCGGAAATCTCTTCGCTTTCCTCCGGGGCCCCCGTCTCGGTTGTGGTCGGCCAGGACAATGCCTCGCCGACGGGTTAGCGCTGCTGGGATCGTCTTCGCGCTCCTGGTCCTTGCCACGATTGCCGCCTTTGCGTGGTCGCAGCGGCTGAAGCGCGACCCGCTCGTCCTCGACCAGTTCAGCTTTGGCAAAGCCGGCAGCGTGGCCTTCACGCCCAACGGCGACTGCCACCGCGACCGGGTGCGGATCAGGTTCCGCGCCACCCGCTCCGATCGCGCCGACGTGCAGGTCGTGAAACCGGGCGGCGGGCTGACCGTCACCCTCGCCCGCGACGTCTACCTGCATCGCTACAGGTACTTCACCTTCCACTGGGACGGGCGCACCCGCAACGACGGCATCGCTGCTCCGGGCCGTTACAAGCTGCGCGTCAAACTGCTCGGCCAGGAACGCGTTCTCGTGCCGGGTGGCGTGATGCGGTTGCACCGCGCGCCCCGCCAGCCGGGCCCTGGCTGCGGTTCGGGGCCGCCGCCCGCCGCGAGGAGCGGGCATTGAGCAATCTCCTCGCTGGAGCCGGCCTCCTCGCCGCTGCCGTCTCAGCCGCCGCCGCGATCCTGCTGCCCGCCGGCCGAGGGCGCTCGGCGGCAATGCTCGTGGCGCTGCTCCTCTTCCCGGCCCTGATCGCCGGCGACCAGTGGCATTCGGCTCAGATCGTCGACCTGCGTCATAACTCCGCCCGGCTGCTGGCCCTTGCCGCCGCCGCGCTGGCCATCACGGCAATCCTCGCCGCCGCCTTCGCTCGCTGGCGGTTGCTACTTCCGCTCGCGATCGTCGCGGCGCTGCCCTTCCGCGTCCCGCTCCACGCCGGCGGAGACACCGCCAACCTCCTCGTCCCGCTCTATCTGGTGATCGCCGCCGCCGTCCTCTCCACTGCCCTGCGCGATTGGAGGGCCGGCGGGCCGGCAGCTGCACCCGACGCCGCTTCCACCGGGGGAACCGCCGCCGCGGGAGGCTCGAGAGCCGCTGTGTGGCTACCGAGAGCGCTTGCCGCGGTCGTCGTGCTCTACGCCCTGCAGGCCCTGTACTCGGTCGACTTCTCGAAATCGATCCAGAGCATCTGCTTCTTCTTCGTCCCCTTCTCCCTCGTCTACGCGCTGCTGCGGGACGTTCGGTGGACTCGGAAGCTGCTGCTCCTCGTCCTCTTGCTGCTGGCGCTCGAGGCCGTCAGCTTCGTCCTGGTCGGATCGGTGGAGTACTTCAGCCGCCACCTCTTCTGGAACGCCCAGGTCATTCGCTCGAACGAATTCCATGTCTATTTCCGCGTCAACTCGATCTTCTGGGACCCCAACATCTACGGCCGTTACCTGGCGCTCGTGATCGTCGTGGCGATGACCGTGCTGCTGGGCGTGCGCGAGCGGCGCGCCTTCGCCTTGCTGACCGCGCTCGTCGTGATCCTCTGGCTCGGCCTGGCCCCGACCTTCTCGCAGTCCAGCTTCATTGCCCTCCTCGCCGGTCTCGCCGTCCTTGCCGCGCTGCGCTGGAGCCGCCGCTGGGCGCTGCGAGCCGTGGTCGTCGTTGCGGTGCTGGCGGCCCTGGTTGTCGTGGTTGCCGGCGGCAAGGTGAGCCTCTCGCGGCTGAATCCCGACACGAGCGGCCGGGCCAACCTCGTCTCGGGCGGGATCCACCTCTTCTCCCAGCGCCCGATCTGGGGTTACGGGTCGGCCTCCTTCCCCCTCGCCTACCGCGAGCACGCCGCCACCCATCGCGCTCCCGTGTCGGTCTCCCACACGGAGCCGGTCACGGTTGCCGCCGAGCAGGGCGTGCTGGGCCTTGCCGCCTACGCAGCGCTGGTCGTAACCGCACTCTGGACGATGGCAGCGGGTCTGCGCCCCGCGCGCGACACGAGGACGATCGCCAGGGCAGCGGTTCTCGCCACCTTCGTGGCGCTGCTCGTCCACACCATGGCCTACGCCGGTTTCTTCGAGGATCCGATTACCTGGGTGCTGCTGGCGATGGGCGCCTCGCTTGCGGTTGCTCCCGCAGCTGCCGCTCCACATAGGCTGGCCGAGGCAGTCGACTCCCCGGCTGCCACGCCTGGATGACCCGTGTGAAGCCAGTCGCCTGATGTCGAGCTACCTCCGCCGACTCGCAACAACCGGCGCCGCCTACACGGCGGCCAGCATTTTCTCGAAGCTGATCGCCGTCGCGCTGCTGCCGCTCTATACGCGCTACCTGACCAAGGCCGACTACGGCGCGGCAGAGATCATCTTCGCGGCCGTCGTCTCGGCCAGCATCGTGATTCGGTTCGGCACCATCGAGGCGCTCCTGCGCTTCTACTACAAGGAGGACGAGGATCCCGACCGCGTCGTCGCGACCTCCTTTGCCGCCCTGTTCTGGCTCGCCACCGCCGCGGCTCTGATCGCCCTGCCCTTTGCGAAGCCGATCGCCGAAGCGCTGCTCACCGAAGAAGCCGCCATGGTGGCATCGCCCGTCGAACTCGGACGGATCGCGATCGGCGGGCTCTGGGTGCTGACCATGTTCGAGTACCTGCTCACCCTCTTCCGCCTCGAGGAGCGGGCGCGCGCCTTCTTCCTGACGACGATCTTCAACGTCGTGGTGACGATCGGGCTGACGGTCGTCCTCGTGGTTGGCAATGGCGAGGGCGCCCGCGGGCTGCTGCTCGGAAGCTACGCGGCAGGCGCTGTCTTCGTGGCGGGACTGATCGTCGTTCACTGGCGCCGGCTCTCGCTCTGGGTGGACAGGCCGCTGCTGCGCCGCCTAATGCGCTTTGGCTTCCCGACGATGCCCGCCGAGCTCTCGCTCTACCTGCTCAACTTCGTCGACCGGATCATCATCGTGCGCGTCGCCGGCCTCCCCGCGGCCGGCCTCTACTCGCTGGCCGTGAAGTTCGCGCAGGGTGTCAACGTCCTGGTTCGCGGCTTCCAGCTTGCCTGGCCACCGCTCGCCTACTCGATCCGCGACGACGGCGAGGCGCGCCGCGCCTACGCCGTGATCGTGACCTGGTTTGTCACCGGCTGCGCCTTCGTCGTCACCGGGATGTGGCTCCTGTCGCGCTGGATCGTGCGCGCCCTGGCGGCACCGGAATTCTTCGGTTCCTACAAGGCCATTGGCCTGCTCGCCACCGGTGTCACCCTGTACGCGCTCTACATGGTGCTGGTCGTCATCCTCGGCCGCACCGGCCGCACCGAGCTCAACCTGCCGGCGTCGCTCGCGGCGCTCGTCGCCAACATCGCCCTCAACCTCGCCCTGGTCCCGCCGCTGGGAATCGTTGGCGCGGGCATCGCCCTGGTCCTGTCGTACCTGGTGGTACTGGCGCTCATGTACGGGTTCACGCAGCGCCTCTTCCCCGTACCCTACGAATGGCTCCGCCTGGCCCGCATCGTCCTCGTCTCAGCAGCCCTAGTCGGCCTCGGCGAGTGGCTCCTGCCCACCAGCGGCCTCGGCGGCCTCCTCGCCCGGACCGTCCTCTGGCTCGCCTACCCCGCGGCCCTGCTCTTCAGTGGCTTCTTCACCCCCGCCGAGCGCCACCGCCTAGCAACCCTCCGCCATCCAAGCGTCCTCCTCGGCTCCCTCCGAGTCCTCCTCCAGCAGCCCACCGAGGTAGAGGGCCAAGTCCCAGAGGCCTACGAGGCCGAGCTAATGGACGAGGACGCCCGAACGTAGCCAGATAGATCACACTCACCCAGGCTTGTCCCCGGCAACCGCATCCATCAGCGCGCGCGCAACGTACCGCCTCTGGCCCCGGGCTCCTGAGTCGGCCTCGGTCAGTACCCCCTTCTCC
>JBAVGD010000247.1:0-8729 GCA_049684635.1 Solirubrobacterales bacterium
ACTCCGCGGTCGTATACCGGACGCTCAGACTGGGGGCGTTGCTGCGCAGGTAGTTGGCGATGGCGGCGAGCAGGTGGGTCTTGCCGAGCCCGGGCGGTCCGTGCAGGAAGAGGGGGTTGTAGGCCTCCGAGGGCGCCTCCGCAACGGCCAGCGCCGCCGCATGCGCAACCCGGTTTCCCTGGCCGATGACGAACCGCTCGAAGGTGTAGTTGGGATTCAGCTCGGCGACACCCGCGCAATCCGCACCGCCGCACTCTCCGGCACGATCGTCTGCGGTGAAGGAAACTTCCGATACGAGCGTTGCGGAGCGTGCGAGAACCTCTCGAATCAGAGCCGAGTACCTGCGCTCGACCCAGGTGACGATCGCGTCGGGAGCCGATAGGTAAAGGACTCCGCCCTGCGCTGCAACGGGTCGCAGGGGCTCGAGCCACAGCTTGAACGTGGAGTCGGGAACCGACGCTCGCAGACCACTCTGGATGTCTTGCCAGAGAGCGTCGAGCCCGACTCCGAAGTCACCGTTCTGCACCGCCGCCGACCATAGCGTCGAGCTCGATGTCCGTTACGGGCCCGAGCCGCAAATCCCGAAGAAAGCTTCACCGCCGCCGGGAGGCGATCATCCGAGCTTCCGTCCGTATACTGCGACGCCCAATGAAGCGCACCTACCAACCGAAGAAACGCAAGCGAGCCAAGACCCATGGGTTTCGAGCACGCATGAGCACACGCGGTGGTCGGGCGATTCTCAAACGACGGCGGCGCAAAGGCCGAAAGCGCCTGACTCCTTAATGGCGGCGAAGCGACGCCGCCTCTCACGAAGCGGCGAGTTCGACCGCGTCTACAGAGACGGCGCATCTCATGCCACTCGCTACCTCGTCCTCTATAGCTTTCCGCGCAGAGAAGAAGGAGACGAGCGGGTGAGGCTTGGGGTTTCAGCGAGTCGCAAAGTGGGGGGCGCGGTTGATCGCAATCGAGCCAAGCGCACGCTGCGCGAGGCTTTCTGGAGCCTTTCCGAGAGCCTTCCTTCCGGCTATGACTTCGTCCTCGTCGCCCGCCCCGACCTGATCGGTCTGATCGAGCAGGAGGGCACGGACGGAGTGCGGGCTACGCTCGAGGAGGCGCTTGCCAAGCTCGCGCCCGGCGGGGGGCGTTCCACGTGAAACGGATCGCGCTGATGGCGATCGGGGCCTACTCGCGCTGGGTTTCGCCCATACTGCCGCGGCGCTGCCGCTATGAGCCGACCTGCTCCGCCTACGCGGCGGAGTCAATCCGCCGTTTCGGTGTGCTGCGCGGCCTCCTTCTCGCTTGCTGGCGCCTGCTGCGCTGCAATCCCTTCAGCCATGGAGGCTTCGACCCGGTTCCTGACCGGTTCACGCTCCGGGTAGGCCCGGTCAACCCGGCTGAGTACCACCGCGAGGCACATCCGTGATCCCATTCGCGGACATCCTCCAGCCCCTGGTCGACATCGCCAACGGCGTCCTCAAGTTCTTCCACGACAACGTTGGTCTCAGCTGGGGGATGTCGATCATCGCGCTGACGATCTGCACCCGGGCGCTGCTGATCCCGCTGACCTACAAATCGCTGAAAGGCATGCGGGCGCTGCAAGCGCTGCAGCCGCAGCTCAAAGAGCTCAAAGAGAAGTACAAGAACGATCAGAAACGCATGCAGCAGGAGATGATGCGCTTCTACCAGGAGAACAAGGTCAACCCTTTTGCCTCCTGCATCCCCCTGATAGCCCAGCTGCCGGTCTTCATCACCCTCTTTCACGTCCTCCGCAACGAGCTTCCCAACGACATCGGTTGCCAGGCGGGCCACTGCAGCAGCGAAGCCTCCTTCCTCTTCATCCACGACCTCACCGCCAAGGCGACCGGCGGCGAACTGATCGCCCTGCTGATTCTCTACATCGGGACCCAATTGATTTCCGGCATGGTCATGGCGATGTCCGCTGACAAAAGCCAGCGCACGATGATGTTCGTCCTGCCCTTCGTCTTCGTCCCCTTCGTGATCAGCTTCCCGGCCGGCCTCGTCCTCTACTGGATCACGACCAACTTCTGGACGATCGGCCAGCAGTACGCGATCAAACGCCTGGTTCCCGCGCCGGCGGTCCCGACCCCGGCCCAGATCGCCGCAGCGAAGCCTCCTCCGCCCCCTCCACGAAAGCGCAAGAAGCGGCGGTAGGCCAGCCATGCCCGAGCCGAAATGGCCTGCAGAGCCCGCTCAACGCGCCCAGGCGCTCGTCGAAGGAATTCTCGACGAGCTTGACCTTGAGGGTGAGGTTGAGGTCAGGGAGGATGACGATCAGATCGAGCTGATGATCGAGGGGGACGCCGACTACGGCCTCCTGATCGGCAAACGCGGCCAGACCATCGACGCCATACAGCTGCTCTGCTACCAGGCGGCCTTCCGGGGCGTGCGGGACCGCAAGCGGGTGACCCTGGACGCGGTCGGGTACCGGGAGCGGCGGCGGGAAGTCTTGACGGCGCGTGCCGACCGGGCAGCCGATCAGGCGCTTTCCGGCGATCGCACCGTAACGATGGATCCAATGAGCGCTCAGGAGCGGCGAGTTGTCCACGAGCACCTCAAGCAGAAGCCCGGCATCGAGACGTACAGCGAAGGGGACGAGCCGCACCGCTGCGTCGTCGTGGCCCCGCTGCTCGCGGAGTGAGTCGCGACCCAACCGCGTCGCTGGACCCGACCGCCACCGCCGCCCTGCGCCGAGTGCTCGACCTCCTGGCCGCCGAGCGGGCCTCGGTCAGCGCAGTGACGGAACCCGAGAAGGCCTGGCGGGTTCACGTCGCCGACAGCCTCACGGGCCTCGACGTGGCGGATCTTCGCGCGGCGCGGTCGATCGCGGATATCGGCTCTGGAGCTGGGTTTCCGGGTCTTGCGCTAGCTGTTGCCTTGCCCTCCTCTCAGGTTGATCTGGTCGAGTCCGTAGGCCGCAAGTGCGATTTCATGCGGCGAGCGATCGACGCTGCCGGGATCGAAAACGCGCGCGTGGCCCACAGCCGCTCCGAGGAACTTGCGGCGGGCGATGGCCGCGAGTCCTACGACGCGGTCACCGCGCGCGCGGTGGGACGACTATCGACCCTGGCCGAGCTGGCCTCCCCGCTCCTCCACGCCGGGGGCGTCCTGGTTGCCTGGAAGGGCAAGCGCGACCCCGACGAGGAGGCCCAACTTGCCCGCGCGGCTTCACGCCTGGCAATGCGGCCCGAGGCGATCCTTCACGTCGGCCCATACGCCGGCAGTCAGCACCGACACCTCCACGTCCTCCGCAAGGTCGGTCCCACCCCCGCCGATCTCCCCCGCCGGCCGGGCATCGCCAAGAAGCGTCCCCGTGGCTGACGAGAGACACCCATCGCTGATCAGGCTCAAGGCGAACTAGGCTGCCGGCAATGGGGTTGGTCTACGCGGTCGCGAATCAGAAGGGTGGGGTCGGGAAGACGACCACGGCGGTCAACCTCGCGGCTTGCGTTGCGAGCGGCGGCCCCCAGACGCTGCTGGTGGATCTGGACCCGCAGTGCAATGCGACGGTTGCCCTGGGCAGTGAGCGGAACCTGCACCCTTCGTCCTATGACTGCCTGACGGGCGATGTATCGATCGCGGCAGCCGCACGCCCGGCCGGGCCGGACAATCTCTGGCTGGTCCCCGGCAGCGTCGACCTTGCCGGCGCGGCTGTCGAGCTGCCTCGCCTGGACGGGTCGGAGACGCGCCTGCGGGAGCGGCTGGGCCCGGTGAGGGAGCACTTCGCCTTCACGCTGCTTGACTGCCCACCGTCGCTTGGGCCCGTCAGCGTCAACGCACTGGTGGCCGCCGATCGCGTCATCGTGCCGGTGCAGGCGGAGTATCTGGCGCTGGAGGGCTTGGTTCAGTTCCTTGACACGCTCGGGATGATCCGCCGCGAGCTGAACCCGTCCCTGAATGTGTCGGGCCTGTTGATCACTATGCACGATGAGCGGACTCGCCTGGCCCACGACGTCGAGCGGGAACTGCGCGAGCATTTTCAGGAAATGGTCTTCGAGACAGTCATACCCCGCAGCGTGAGAATCGCCGAGGCCCCAAGCTATGGCGTCCCGGTGACGGCACACGCGCCCTCCTCGCGGGGATCGGATGCCTACAGATCGCTTGCAGAGGAGCTGACGAGACGTGGCTAGCGCTTCCAAGCGCGGAATCGGCCGCGGCCTGGCCGCGATCCTGCCGGAGACGATGGCGGAGGACCTCGGCGACCTTCGCGAGCTGCCGGTCGGCTTGATCAAGCCCAACCCAAATCAGCCCAGGACGAGATTCGACGAGGAGGCGCTGTCCGGCCTCGCCTCATCGATCAAGGCCAGCGGCGTCGTTCAGCCGCTGCTGGTACGGCCGCTGCACGACGGCAGCTACGAGCTGATCGCTGGCGAGCGGCGCTGGCGAGCGGCTCAGCAGGCCGGTCTGGAGAGGGTGCCGGCGATCGTGCGCGATTCGGAGCGAGCCGAGCGCCTGCAGGTCGCTCTGATCGAGAACATGGTCCGCGAGGACCTCAACCCGGTCGACGAGGCCCGGGCCTGCGCGGCGCTGGTCGACGACCTCGGTCTCTCGAAGGAGGACCTGGCACGCAGGATCGGCCGCAGCCGGCCGGCTGTCTCCAACCTGATCCGCCTCCTCGACCTTCCCGACGAGACCTTGGCGCTGCTCGAGTCGGGCGAGTTGAGCGGAGGCCACGGCCGTGCCCTGCTGGGTGCCAGCGGGAATGACGTGCGGCGCCGGCTTGGGCGCGACGCGGCGACGCGGGGCTGGTCTGTGCGGGAGACGGAGGAGAGGGTTCGGCTGGCTGGCCAGCCAAAAGCCGCGAGGACTCCAAGCAGGCGGATCGGGGCGGAGGAGGCAGCCGCGATGCGCGACGCGGGCGACCAGCTGGAGTCGGCTCTTGGTCATGAGGTGAAGGTTCGCGCGAAAGGCGACGAAATCGCCGTCGAGATTCGCTTCGAGAGCGTCGCCGACGCGCTTGCCCTGGCTCGGCGAATCGGCCCCAGAAGCAGCTGAGCCTGCGGCCTGATGCCCGCACCGCTCGCCATCGTCGTCCCCCGTGGGGGCGAGTTGCTCAGCTGGCTAGAGCGCGTCTCTCATACGCCGCGATGATCCGGGCGCTGGGGACGGAATCGCGAGTGTGATGGCGACGCGATGATCACCGTGTCGGGAAATCCAGACATCCAGCCAAAATAGGGGAAATGTCCGGAAATATAGACATCCGACAGGATTTGTTGTATTGTCCAGATATGCAGACATCCAACGGCAGCCGTTCCCGCGAGGCCACTCCTCGCTCTGATCAGCCCTTCCGGGTCTACACCGCCGCCTCAATCGGCCCGGCCATCCGTCGCTACCGGGAAGAAGCTGGTCTGACCCAGAGCAAGCTCGCTGAAATGGCCGGCCTCAATCGGACCTACCTCTCGGATCTGGAGCAGGGCAAGGAGACGGAGCAGCTGCGCCGGGTCCTGCGGGTCCTCAAACTGCTCGGCGTCCGGGCGATTCTGCAAAAGGCGGACTGGTAGTGGCGGCGCGCCTGGCGATCTGGCTCTACGGCCACCAGGTCGCCGTCGTGGAGAAGGATCGGAACAACCGTCTGCGCCTCTCCTACACCGAGGAGGCCGTGGACAGCTACGACGGCGGCACACCGCTTCTCTCGCTGGCGTTCCCGCTGACGCGCGATCGGTACCCCAACGGCGTGACCCGCGCCTTCCTCGACGGCCTTCTGCCGGAGGGCGAGCCCCGCAGGGCGATCGCGGAGGACTTCGGTCTGCCCTCGAACGACGTCTTCGGACTTCTCGCCGCTCTTGGCCAGGACTGCGCGGGCGCCCTCGTCATCCTGCCGGAGGGCGACGCGCCGCCCCCCATGCCCACGACGCGGACCGCCGAGCCGCTCAGTGCGGACGATCTCGGAGAGCTCGTCGCCAACCTCCGCAGCGCACCCCTTGGCATTGACCGCAATGTCCGCCTGTCGCTCGCCGGCGCCCAGGAGAAGCTCCTGCTCACGCGACTGCCTGACGGCACCTGGGGCCGGCCTGTCGGAGGTACGCCGTCGACCCACATCCTCAAGCCTGAGATCGAGCGATTTCAGAACACGGTCGAGAACGAGGCATTCTGCATGCGGGTCGCCGGCCATCTTGGGCTCGCCGTCGCGAAGGTCGAGACGATCGTTGTCGACGAGCGGCCGGTCCTGGTCGTGGAGCGCTTCGACCGCAACGTCGATCCCGACGGGACGATTCATCGAGTCCACCAGGAGGACTTCTGCCAGGCGCTTGCGGTGCCATCGGACAAGAAGTACGAGCCGGACGGCGGCCCGACGCTGGCCCAGGTTGCGCGTGTCCTTCAAGACGTCGCCGACGTCGCCGACCCCGCATCGCTGTTGCGGGCGCTCACCCTCAACGTGGCACTCGGCAACTGCGATGCGCACGGCAAGAACTTCTCGCTGCTGCACACCGCGTTCGGCGTCCTCCGCTTGGCCCCGCTCTATGACCTGCTGTCGACGAGGCTGTACCCCCTCGACGACAAGCTCGCCATGTACGTGGACAGCGTGCAGAAGGCCGACCGGGTGACCGCCGAGCGCATCGTCAACGAGGCGGTGCGGTGGGGGCTATCGAGGAGGAGCGCCGAGGAGATCGTCTTCGACTCTCTCGACCGGCTGCCCGCGGCAGTATCGGCCGCGGCCGAAGAAATTGGTGGCCTCCCGCCTGAGTTGCCGGAGCTGGTTGGCAGGCGGATTGAGCAACTGCGCGGGCCTTCCGTGCCCACGACTCATTCCTGACCACGGCTCGAGCTGGGAGCGCGGGCAGGGCGGAGACCACTCCCCGCCCAGAATTGGCGGCAGTCGCAGCCGGCACCGGAGGGGAGCCTGGCTGACCGCCACGCGCCCCTCGCCGCCCCGCCCCACGCCGGGCTTCACGTGTCGCGGTGCAGGTGACGGGTCGGTACCATCCCCGGTGCGATGCAGCGCCTGTTCGCCTCTCGCTGTTCCATCGACGAAGGGACGGTGTTCCAAGATGTTCCGTCCGGCGGTTTGTCGTAGCGCAGAAGGTGGCAACCGGGTTTGCAGAGCCAAGAAGGGCGATTAGCTCAGCTGGTTAGAGCGCGTCTCTGATAAGGACGAGGTCCCTGGTTCGAATCCAGGATCGCCCACTGCACTGGCGGCGTAATGGGCTGCCAAGCAGCCCTTTACACGCACCTATAATGGGCGGTCCACCCCCAGGTGCGGAGCGTTCTCGTGCAGCAGATGCAGATCTACGGCGTCAGCTTTGACATGGTCGGCAAGCAGCCGATCGTGTTGTTGAAGACGGTTGAGGGAAACAGGTTCCTGCCGATCTGGATCGGGCACCCCGAGGCGGCTGCGATCTTGATGAAGCTGCAGGGCGCGAACACCCCGCGGCCAATGACCCACGACCTGCTTTCGGACGTCCTCGAGCAGCTCGACGCGAAATGCGAGCGCGTGTCGGTCACGGAACTGCGCGACAACACGTTTTACGCGTCGATCACGGTCTCGATCAATGGCTCGGAGCTGGAGATCGACTCACGCCCCTCGGACGCGCTGGCGCTGGCGGTACGCGTATCGGCGCCGATCTTCGCGGCCGAGGAGGTCATCCAGGAGTCGGCGATCGAGTTCGAGCATGAGGGTGAAGACACCGAGGAGGTCGTCGACAAGTTCAAAGAGTTCCTCGACGAGGTCTCACCTGAGGACTTCGCCCAGGGCGATTCCTAGGCGGGCCGGGTAGACCCGCAGGCCACTACGAGCGGCCACCTCAAAGCCCTTAGGTTCTTACTGGCGCCCCTCGCCGGCTTTGCGAAACGGGAGAACCACGGAGTCGGTGTCGGGGGAATCGGAGACCGCCTGAGACGGATTTGACTCCGGGCCACGGTCGCCCGTGTCCTCGACGCTGTCTGCGGCCACCTGAGGGTGTTCACCGGTGAGCGCTCCATAAAGGTCGACCTGTTCGGAAATCACCTTGCCGATCCGGCGAATTCCCTCGCGGATTTCATCATCCCCGACTCCGGAGAAGTTCAGCCGCATCGAGTTGCGCCCCCGCCCGTCGACGTACGCGGCCTGTCCGGGCACGAAGGCGACGTCCTCGCGCAGAGCCTTGGCGAGCAGGTCACCGGTGTCGAGGTAATCGGGCAGCGTTGCCCAGATGAACAGCCCCCCGTCGGGCTCGGTCCACGTCGCCTGCGCCGGGAAGTGCTCCTGGAGCGACTCGAGCATGGTGTTGCGCCGCCGCCTGTAGATCTCGACGAGGCTCTCCACGTAGGCACGCCACTTGCCTTCGGCGAAGTACTCGCGCACGAAGTACTGGGTCAGAGTCGAAGTGCAGAGGTCCGTCGCCTGCTTGCCGAGCACGATCTTCTCCATCACCGGTGGGGGAGCCACCGCCCAGCCGAGGCGGATGCCCGGGGAGAGGATCTTCGAGAAGGTGCCGATGTAGATCACGAAGTCGCCGCCGTCGAGTTGGTAGAGAGGGGGGAGGGGATCGCCGTGAAAGCGCAGCAGTCCGTACGGGTTGTCCTCGACGACCAGCAGCTCGAGCCGGCGAGCCAGCTCGACGAGACGGCGGCGCCGTTCGAGCGAAAGCGTCACCCCAGCTGGATTCTGGAAGCTCGGGACGGAGTAGATGAATTTCGGTTTCCTCCCTTCCGCCGCGAGCTTCTGCAGGACCCCTTCGAGCTCGTCGAGGCGCATGCCCTCCGCGTCGCACTCGATCTGCACCACGTCGGCC
>JBAVGD010000248.1:0-13020 GCA_049684635.1 Solirubrobacterales bacterium
GTTCACTGCGTGTCTTGGCCCACCCCGGGCGTCAACCCCGGCAGCGCTCTCGTGCGGACCGGCGATCAGCCGGGGTAATCGGGGTCGCCGGGGAGGAGGATTCGATGCCCCTCGACCGTGGCGATCACCTTCGGCAACACCGGCTCGACGGCGCGCCCGCGATGGGCCTCGATTACCTCGTCGGAGCTGGCGAAGGGAAGCAGCGACTCGAGCTGCCGAACCGTCGGGAAGGCGAGCGCCACCTCACCCTCGGCCTGCGCCGCCAGCGCTGCCCGCGGCTCGAACCAGCGCGCCTCCGTCGTCTCGATGCCATCCGCGCGAGGTGACACATGCGGAGGCGCAAGCGCGAGGAAGAACCACGCATCGAAGCGGCGCGAGACGACCTCGGGCGTGATCCAGCGCGAGAAGAGGACCAGGTCATCGTCAGCGGCCAGCTCGATCGCCGCCTCCTCATACAGCTCCCGGACCGCACAGGCGCGGCGTCCCGCCTCGTCCTCACCATCGCCGGCGTCGACCGCACCACCGGGGAAGACCCAGACTCCGGGCATGAACTTGGCGCTCTCGGCGCGTTTCAGCAGCAGCACCTCGAGCGCTCGATCGATGTGCTTGCCACCGCGCCGAAGCAGGACCACCGACGCGGCGGGGCGGGGGACCGCCGGCTCCCCGAGATTGGGAGCCTCGGCGGGACCGCGCTGGCGCTCGCTCATTCGATCACCATACCGGGGGCGCAGGTGCCCCCTGTGGACTGGCTGTAAAGACCTCCAACCAGCCCCCGGCCTCGGGGCTCGCTACACGCCCGAGGCGGGATTCTCAGCCCAGGGCGCGCTCGCGACTGCGGCGGATCCAGGTGCGACGAACGAGCCACGTGAGAAGGCAGATCAGCGCAAGGGGCGCGAGGATCGCGAGGCCGATGACGGTGACGCCGGCGGCGACCGCGAGGATGTGCCCGGCGTCGTGCAGGGCATTCCCGATGCCCCAGCTGCCGCTGTCCCCTCCCGTCATCGCGGCCCCGGTCTCGATTCGCAACCAGACGCTGGAGAGGTGTGTGCGCCGCTGCAGGTTCGTGAGCTGAGTCCGAAGTGTGGCGACGTGCCGCCGGGCGGAGCGCAGCTTCGCTTCGGCCAGTTCGCGCTCGCCTTCGGTTTCAGCCGCGGCGACTTCCGCGAGGAGGCTCTCGACCTTGGCTCTCGCATCTTGCAGCCGTTCTCCGAGGCTGATCGTCGGGGCGGTCACGTCCAGCGCCGATTCGTGGCGCGAGCGGACCTCGGCGATCCCCGAGAAGGCCGCCATCGCGTCGCCGAGCTTGCCGCTCGGAACCAGCAGGTTGAATGTCGCGCCGGCTTCCCCCTCGCCACCGTCGCTGATCGACGAGCGGAGGACGATGCCGCGGAACGCGTGGACCGTTTCGAAGACCTTGGCGGCGTCGCCGCGGACGTCAGCGGGATCGGCGCCAAGCACGATCTGTGCGGAGCGTTCCACGTCCCGGTGCGCCACGCCCGCCGCGTACGGGCCGGGACGCCTCTGGTTTTCAATCTCGGTCGGAGCGGACGCCGACCCATCCGCCGGCACGCCCACGGGGGCTTCTGAAAACTGGACGCCGGACGATTCGTGGCCCGACGCACTGCTTGGTGGGGTCGCGAGAGCCGGCGCGACCCTACGCGTCATCGGCTTGAGGGTGTCAGTACCTGAGGCACCGAACCTGGCATCCAGGGCGGTGCCGGCCGGCCCGCCTTCCGACGTGACTACGACGCCCGTTGCCACGGCAATCGCGGCAACGGCGACGGCACCTGCCGGAGCCAGCAGCCGGCGCCTGGGCGCCAGCTTGACTCGCTTTGCGAGCCGTCCAAGGGGCGGGACCAGCTTTGAGATGCGGCCGCTTGAGCTCGGATGCTGCGACGTCGGGGGGAACCCAGCGGCGACCCGGGCGTCGAGTTCGGTGACAAACGCCGCTCGGGGCGTCGGGCGCATGGCTCGCAGCTCAGCAACGAGGTCCGGCTGGTTCCTATGCGACTCCATGGCATGCCTCCCTCAGCTTGTTGACGACTCGGTGCAGCTTTGTGCCGGCATTGGACTCGCTGATCCCCAGGACCCGGGCGATCTCTGCGTTGGAGAGGCCGGCGAAGAACTTCAGCGCGACCAGCTCCCGCTCGCGCGCCGCAAGCTCCGCGAGTGCGGTGACGAGGACCAGGCGGCTCTCGCTCTGCTCGACCGCGCCGACGGCGGTCAATCCGAGCAGGTCGGCTGGATCGGTCGCCAGAGTCGCCTGCCTGCCGCGCCGCCGAAGCTCGTCGAGGGCGGCATTGCGGGCGATGCCAAACAACCACGCCCGCGCGGTCCCGCGGCGTGGATCGAAGCGGGAGCGATTGCGGTAGGCGCGCTCGAAGGCGGTGGCGGTGACGTCCTCGGCCGCGCTGCGATCGCGGAGCAGGCCCGCTGCGTAGGAGTAGACGTCATCCCGGCAGGAGCGGTAGAGCTGCTCGAATTTGACCCCTGCCTCGTGAATGACACGCGCCTCCTGGAAACGGTCTTCGGTCGGTGCGACGACAGCTTCGCTCACGCCCCTACTACGGCGCTAACGTGAATCCGTCACAACCTCTGTTACGCGGCTTGGGTCAGCTGGACCGGAGGGGGGTAGACGGAGGCCCAGGCAGCTTCGATCGAGTCGGCCGTGATCTCCACCAGGCGGTGCAGGTCGTCCTTCGAGATCGAGAGGGGCGGCATCAGGACGATGACATCGCCGAGGGGGCGGATGATGGCGCCGCGCTTGCGCGCCTCGAGCGTCACCTGGTGCCCGAGCCTGAGGGTGGGATCGTGTTTACCCAGGTCGATTCCGACCATAAAGCCCCGGCTGCGGACCTCGATCACCCCCGGCAGCTCCTCAACCTCCCTGAGCAGATCTCCGAGGAGGCGGATCTTGGGCTGCAGCCGGACCAGGGTTCGCTCCCGCTCAAAGGCCTCGAGGTTTGCAACCGCCGCGGCGCAGGCCAGCGGGTTGCCCGTGTAGGTATGGCCGTGAAAGAAGGTGCGCTGCTCCTCCGGCGCGCCGAGGAACCCCTCGTAGATGCGCTCCGTCGCCAGGGTGGCGGCCAACGGCAGGTAGCCACCGGTCAGACCCTTCGCGACGCACAGCAGATCCGGGGAAACCCGCTCCTGCTCGCAGGCGAACATGGTGCCGGTGCGGCCGAATCCGGTCGCCACCTCGTCGCAGATCAGGAGGACCCCGAAGCGGTCGCAGAGCTCGCGCACCGCCCGCAGGTAACCGGGCGGATGGACCAGGATGCCCGCCGCCCCCTGGACCAATGGCTCGACGATGACCGCCGCGATCTCCTCCTCGTGGGCGGCGAGGATCCGCTCCAGATCGCCGGCGTCGCCCGGCTCCGCGGCGTGGGCTGGAAACAGCAGCGGCCGGTACGTCGAGTGGAAGAGATCGATGCCGCCGACCGAGACCGAGCCGATGGTGTCCCCGTGATAGGCCTCGCGAAGGTGCACGAACGAGGTTCGACGAACGTGCTGGCCGCCCCGCTGCTGCTGGTACTGGAAGGCCATCTTCAGCGCGATCTCGGTTGCGGTTGAGCCTGAGTCCGAATAGAAGACGCGCGAGAGTCCCGGCGGTGCGATCTCAATCAAGCGCCGCGCCAGCTGCGCTGCGCCCGGGTGCGAAAGGCCGAGCATGGTCGAGTGCCCGACCTTGCCCAGCTGATCGCGCAGCGCCTGATCGATCTCGGGGTGGCGGTGACCGTGGACGTTGCACCACAGCGAGGAGACGCCATCGATGTAGCGGCGACCGTCGCTGTCAATCAGATGCGTGCCCGAGGCTCGCTCGATCATCAGCGGCGCTTCCTCACACCAGCCTTGCTGCTGGGTGAACGGGTGCCACAGATGGTCGCGATCGAGCTGCGCAGGATCCACTGACATCCCCAACGAGCCTAAAGGGGCCCGCGGTTGGATTCTCGGCGCGAGAAAGCCGCTGGTTGCGGGGAAGGGCGGCCTGGTCTCGGCAGTCCATTCCGTCTGCGCAAATATTGCCAGCGCGCAATAGTTGCAGTCATGCAACAATATTGAGAATGCAAGCAAGCGAGATTGCGACGATCCCGACACGGCCGGCAGCGGCGGGTATAAGCGCCGAGGCCCAAGACACGGCGGCGCGCCTCAACGCGTTGCTCCGCCACCTCTTCCTCTACGACCGGGGAAACCTCTTGCGGGTGATCGAGGAGAGCGGCCTTTCGATGACGCAGTGCAAGGCGCTGCTGGAGCTCGGAGGCCTGGGCGAGGCGTCACAGCCCAGGCACGTCAGCGACCTGGCCGAGACATTCGGCGTCTCGGTTCCCTCGATGAGCAGGGCAGTGGACGCTCTCGTCCGGGGGCGGTTGGCGACCCGGGTCGAGGATCCGGCCGATCGCCGGGCCCGGCGCGTCGCAATTACCGAGAAGGGCAAGAAGCTGGTTGACACCCTCGTGGTCGTTCGACAGGCGGGGATGGAGGCGTTTGCCGCCGGCCTCAGCCCGGTGCAGCGGCGCAAGCTGGATGCCGCTGTCGACTCGCTGATGGACAGGGATGACATCGCCGAGGCCTACCGGCACCTGAAGGAAGTCGGGCCGGCGTGACCTGGGACCGCCACCGTAAAGAGGTCGCTTCGAGATGACCCGCTACCGGCACCTGATCACCGACGAGAATCGCAAGTGGTGGACGCTCGGGGCGATGTGCTTCGCGCTGTTCATGATCATGCTCGACAACACGGTCGTGAACGTCGCGCTGCCCTCCATCCAGCGCGACCTGGGGGCCTCGATCTCCGGTCTTGAGTGGACGATCAACGGCTACACGCTCTCCTTTGCCGTGCTGCTCGCCACGGGCGGGCGGCTGGGCGACATCTTCGGACGCCGCCGGATGTTCCTCTTCGGCGTCGTCATCTTCGCGCTGTCCTCGGCCACCGCGGGTGTCGCCGCCAGCTCCACAGACCTCGTGGTCAGCCGCGTCGTCCAGGGGGTCGGCGCCGCGCTGATGATGCCGGCCACGCTCTCGATCATCACCGATGCATTTCCGGCCCATGAGCGCGGCAAGGCGATGGGAACCTGGGCCGGAGTGTCGGCGCTGGCCCTCGCGGTCGGCCCGGTCCTGGGCGGCTTTCTCACCGAGCACGTCACCTGGCGCGCGATCTTCTATCTCAACATTCCGGTAGCGGCCGGGGCGATCATCGCGGCGCTCTTCGCGGTGCGCGAGTCCCGCGACACGACCGTCGCCCGCGAGGTCGACTATGCGGGAGTCGCCCTGCTCACCGCTTCCCTGACGGCACTGGTCCTCGCACTGATCGAGGGCAACAGCTGGGGCTGGGGCTCGCCGGAAATCGTCGCGCTACTGGTCGGCGCAGCCATCGGCATGGCGGCGTTCGTCGCCGTCGAGCTGCGAGTCAGGACGCCGATGGTCGAATTTCGCTTCTTCTCGGATCGCAACTTCCTCGGCGCGGTTGTCGTCGCGCTCATCGTCTCCTTCGCGATGCTCGGCGTCTTCTTCTTCCTCGCCCTCTACATGCAGGACATCCTTGGCTACTCGCCGCTCGAGGCGGGGGTGCGGTTTCTGCCATCGACACTGATGATCGTCACCGTCGCGCCGATCGCCGGCCGCCTCTCCGATCGGTTTGGCCCGCGCTGGCTGATAGCCGTCGGCCTGGTGATCGTCGCCGCGTCCCTGTACAGCTTCAGTGGCATCGCCGTCGACTCGACCTATATGGACCTGCTGCCGGGGTTCATGCTGCTCGGGATCGGGATTGCGATGACGATGTCGCCGATGACCAGCGCCGCGATGAACGCCGTCGCGGTCGAGAAGGCCGGCATTGCCTCCGGCGTGCTCTCGATGTTCCGCATGGTTGGCGGCAGCCTTGGTGTGGCCGTAACCGGAGCGATCTTCCAGGGTCTCGTCAGCTCCCAGATCAACAGCCTGCTGGCGGGCACGAGCGTCTCAGCGGCTCAGCGCTCCGATTTGGTGCACCAGGTCGGGGGCGGTTCGGCCGAGGCGCTGCGCGGAATGGCGCCCGGGGAGGCCAAGCGGGTGGTGGCCGCCGGACAGGAGGCTTTCGTCTACGCCCTCGGCCACGCGATGACGGTTTCGGCTGCGGTCGCCCTGGCGGGGGCCGCGATAGGCGCGGTCGCGATTCACGCCAAACGACATGGAGTGAGCGTCGAGGTCTCCGAGGCGATCGCCAACCCGGGCGGAGAAGAGATCGCGGCCCTCGAGGAGGTAACCGCGGCCGAGTCCGCCTGACCCTCCAACGACCACCACGGCGGTCGGAAGCGTCCACATATCGAGCGGAATCGGGCCCGTCGATCAGAGGCGCGGTGGGACCGAGAGCTCGGGCCAACCGGCGGGGTTGGAGAGATCGAGGGGAGGGAGACTCAGGACTGCCACCTCGCCGAGGTTGGCGATCGTTTCGCGATTTGACTCCTCGATCCGGTTTGGCGCGGCGGGCCAGGGCGTGAGGACGATGGCGGCGATGGTGAGTCCGGCTGCCCGTGCCGCCTCAATCGTCAGGAGCGTGTGGTTGATCGTCCCCAGCTCCGCTGAGGCTGCGATGACGATCGGTAGCCCGAGCTCGGCCGCGAAATCCCTGACCAGATATTCGGGCGTGATCGGCACCAGCAGCCCACCGATGCCCTCGCAGACGAGGATGTCCGCGCCGGCGCCGGCGGCCCTTGCCGCGGCGAGCAATCGCTCCGGGTCGATCGACTCGCCGGCGAGTTCCGCCGCCAGATGTGGCGAGGCCGGCGGCCCGTAGCGATACGGCGCGATCTCCTCATCAGTTTGAGCGGACCCTGCCGCCAGCCGCAGCACCTCGTGATCCGGACGATGGGCCTGAAACGCGCCCATACGTCCCGTCTCGGGCCCATCGACACGGGACTCGGGGTCGAGGCCGGTGACGGCGGGCTTGAAGACCGCGACCTTGCGACCCTGTGCCGCGAGAGTGTGAGCGAGTACGGCGGCCACCACGGTCTTCCCCACACCCGTGCCGGTGCCGGTGACGAACATGCCGGGGTTGGCAGGTCCGGCTGAGCCGGAAGGCTGGTCTGCGGCGAGTGATCGAAGGCTCATCAAGCGGCGATTGCGAGTGACTCGTCGCTGGGGGTCGGTACGCCAATCCCCAGCTCCCGTGCCGCCGCGCCAACCACGCCTGCCGCCCGCCGCAGCTCGCCGGGCCGGTGCGTCGCCATGACGGTGAAGCGCAGGCGCGACGATCCAGCCGGCACGGTGGGCGGGCGGATGCCCTGAGCGAAGATCCCGCGTTCGAGCAGGCGCTCGGTCAGCTCCATCGCTCGCTCCGGACTGCCCACCGGGACCGGAATGATCTGTGAGCCCGAGCTCCCGACGGTCAGGTCCTCGGCGTTCAGCGCGTCGCGGAAGACGGCGGCGTTACGGCGCACCCGCTCCACTCGCTGCGGCTCGGCTTCCAGCAATTCCAATCCCGCCATGGCGGCGGCGGCGACAGGGGGCGGCGGTGCGGTGGAAAAGATGAAGGGGCGTGCGGTGTTGACCAGGTATTCGACCAGCTCGCGGCTGGCGCATACGTAAGCGCCGTAGGACCCCAGGGCCTTGCCGAGCGTGCCGACGACGAGGTCGACCTCCTCGCTCAGCCCGGCGGCGGCAACGGAACCGCGTCCAGCAGGCCCGAGAACCCCGGTTGCATGCGCCTCGTCGACCATCAGCCGGCAGTCGTGGCGGCGGGCCAGGCGAGTCAGCTCCGGCAGTGGGGCGATGTCCCCATCCATCGAGAAGACTCCGTCGGTGACGATCAAAGAGCCACGCCCATGGGCTTCGCGGAGGCCCCAGGAAAGGTGCTCCACGTCGCGATGGCGGTAGATGAACGTCTCGGCCCGCGAAAGCCGGCAGCCGTCGATGATGCTCGCGTGATTGAGCTCATCGGAGAAGACGACCTCGTCGCGGCGGGCGAGAGCGCCGATCGCACCGATGTTGGCGAGATAGCCGGAACCGAACAGCAGCGCCGCCTCGTAGCCCTTGAACTTCGCCAGCCGCTGCTCCAGGTGGCGATGGGGCTGCATGTTGCCGGAGATCAGCCGGGAAGCTCCCGCCCCGGCTCCCCACCGCATTGCCGCCTCCGCCGCCGCTTCCCGAACGCTGGGATGGTCCGCCAGGCCCAGGTAATTGTTCGAGCAGAGCAGCAAGACCGGCCGGCCGTCGAGCAGGACGCTGGGTCCCTGCGGCCCGCTCACCAGTCGCAGCCGACGGTGGAGCCCCCGATTGCGAAGCTCCTCCAGCCGCTCGGCGATATCCGTCATGCAGCCTGCGGGTAAGGGGGAGGCTTCTTCGCCTTCTTGACCACGCGGAGCTGGGTGGAGGGGTCCCAGAAGTTCGCTTCCTCCTGGCGGTCGATCAGCTCCTGCATCGGCGTCTCGGGGGTCTCTCCCTCGAGCCAGCCGGATCGGTTGTCGGGACGCGGGTTGGAGCCGTTGTCGGGCTGGCGGCCGACATTCAGCCCCAGCTCCTCGAACATCGCCCGGTCCTCCTCCGGCTCAGCGCCGAGGGTCGTCAGGAAGTTGCCCATCATCACGCCGTTGAGGCCGGCTTTGACCGCCAGGGGCTGGAGGTCTCCCAGGTTCTCAACGCGCCCGCCGCAGAGCCGGAAGAGGGCACCGGGGATGATCAGGCGGAAGATCGCCACCCACTTGATGGCCTCCCAGGGATCGATCAGCGGCCGGTCGCCGAATTTGGTTCCCTGGCGGGGATTGAGCATGTTGATCGGGACCGACGTGGGGTTGAGCTTGGAGATCTCAAAGGCCATCTCGACGCGCTGGCGCCGGGACTCGCCGAGATTGAGGATGCCGCCCACGCACGCCTCCAACCCAGCCTCGCCGAGTGCTTTGACCGTGCGCACGCGGCCCTCGTAGCGAACCGTGGTCGAGACGTTCGGGTAGTAGGAGCGGGCCGACTCGACGTTGTGATGAACCCGCTGCGTTCCGGCCTCCTTCAGCCGCTTCGCCCGCTCCACCGACAGATGGCCGATCGAGGCGCAGCGCTTCAGGTTGGTGTGCTCGGCGACGAGCCTCGTCCCCTCGACGACCTTCTCGAAGTCCCGCTTGGAAAGGCCCTGCCCCTGGGTGACGATGCAGAAGCGGTGGGCACCCGCCGCCTCCGCCGCCTTCGCGTGCTCGAGGATCTGCTCGGGCTCCATCATCGCGTGCATCGGCGTATCCGCCTCCGCGTAGCGAGACTGGGCGCAGAAGCCACAGTCCTCGGCGCAGCCGCCGGACTTTGCGCTGACCAGCGAGCACATGTCGGTCGAGTCGCCGAAGTTTTCTTTGCGGACCTTCCAGGCGCGCTCGATCAGCCCGCCGATCTCCTGATGGTCGGTCAGCTCGCCGAGCGCCAGCGCTTCGTCGAAGGAGATCAGGGGAGGCATCCGGCGCAAGGCTAGGAATTGCACCGGACGGTTGTGTGGACCCCGCAGCGGGAGGGCTCGTAAGATCGAACCGCGTGGCGGAGGCGACGATCAGGAGGCGCAGGCTTGCCGCTACCGCGGCGTGCGGTCTGGCGCTGGGCGCGTTTGCCTTCGGCGTGACGCTTGGTGACGGCGCCGGGCCAGGCCCAAGCGCTGCCGCCCAGCTGACGCTGGACCAGCTCGCCGGTCAGCGGATCGTCACCGGGTTCAAGGGAAGCAAGGCGCCGCGCGGCGTGCGCCGGATGATTCGCCGGGGCCAGCTCGCGGGGGTGATCCTCTTTGCCGGCAACCTGCCCAGCCGAAGCGCCGGCCGGCGTCTGATCCGCAGCCTGCAGGCGATCCCCCGACCGGCGGGATTGCGCGATCCGCTTCTCGTGATGGTCGACCAGGAGGGAGGACTGGTGAAGCGTCTCGCGGGCGCCCCGACGGCCTCAGCACGGCAGATGGGTGCCAGGGGTGCCGATTTCAGCCGCGAACAGGGGCGCCTGGCGGCTCGCAACCTCCGCAACGTGGGCATCAACGTCGACCTGGCGCCGGTCCTCGATGTCGCACGTCCCGGCGGCACGATCACCGAAACGGAACGCGGCTTCGGATCAACCGCCCAGCGCGTCGCCGAAACGGCCGTTCCCTTTGCCGCCGGCATGCAGGGCGGGGGAGTTGCGGCAACCGCGAAGCACTTCCCGGGGCTTGGGGCGGCGAGGCTGAACACCGATTTTGCCGTGCAGCGACTCGCGCTCTCGAAGCAGGTCCTGCGTGAAGTGGACGAGGCGCCCTACCGCCCCTTCGTCGCGATTGGCGGCGACCTGGTCATGCTCAGCACCGCGATCTATCCAGCCTTCTCTCCACAGCCGGCCGCCTTCTCGCGGCAGATTGCCGTCGGCGAGCTCCGCTCCCGGCTGGGCTTCGGCGGCGTCTCGATCACCGATGCGCTCGACACCGTTGCGGTACGAGCTTTCGGCGGTCCCGCGAAGGCCGGCCTGGCAGCGGCTCGCGCCGGTGCGGACCTGCTCCTCTTCACAGATCCCGGCAGCGGGGTGCGGGCGCAACATGCCCTGCTGCCGGCCCTGCGCGATGGTTCGATCGATCGCGCCGCCTTTGAGGAATCGGTCGACCGGGTCCTGCACCTCCGCCGCAGCCTCGCCGGTTAACCGGGGCCGATGGCGGGGACCGGCGGGACGACACCCGGCCGATGAGGTCCGGGGGCTGGGCCTACTTGACGATGAAGGTGAGGAAACCCTTGTCGGGAGCTTTGTCCGTGTAGCGGTCGGCTTCGCTGAGGTATGCACGCCATTCGAACTTCTTGTCCGGCAGGTACTTCAGCGGCACCTTCCAGGTGGAGACACGGCCGCTGATCCCGAACGGGACGGTGGGCCAGTTCCGCCCGATGCCCCGCAGCTGGGCGTCGCCGCACGATTGGATCGGGGCCGGTCCTCCATGCCCCAAGAGTGCGCCGCGGAACACTTCGAAGCACGGCGCCGCGGGATTGCCAAAGCCGTCGTGGATATTTGGCGGGGCGTGGGCGGTGGTGATGCTGAAGATCACCTTCGCGCCACGGCGCGTAGCGCAGGCGCCTACGAGGTCCATATGGGCGAGTCGGTCGTGGCTATCGCCGCTCTTGTCGCTCACGCACTGGCGCCGAGTGGGCAGGATCGGTGTGTAATTGACCGTCACAGACGCTTCGCTTTCCCCGCCGTTGCCGTCGTTGACGGCAACGATGAGCTTGTTCAGTCCCTTCGTCAGGCTGGCTTTCCCGTCGAAGTCGTAGCTCACCCGTCCGTTGACGGAGATATTCATCTGCCGGCCGTTCAAGGTCGCAACGACGCGGGGACTTGGCCCGTTAACCGGCGCAACAGTGATCTTGCCGGTGACCTTCACGGTCGGTTCCGTGACGACCGCGCCGTCCTTGGGGCTGGTGATGACGACCTTTGGCGGGGATGTCGCGCTGCCGCTGGCGGACAGCGCGAGCAACGCGCAACCAAGCGTCAGCCCAAGACCGGTCGAAGTGAAGAAAAGCCACCGTCGAGGGGGCGTTTTCACGAGCACCGACCGACTATATCGGCCTGTTTCCGGGTTTCCAATTTGGTCGTCGTAATTCCAGGACGAAGGCTCTGGCTGAACTACAGCTCCTCGGGCGGGATCCTGTCTCCGGGGTGTGGTCCCCCTCCTCCGGCGTTCAGCGAGCACAACGAGAGTCGGGCGACCACGAGTCCGTCCTGCCAGAGCGCAGATAGGGCGGCATTCTCAACGGAACGCTCACGAGGAATGTCGCTCCGGGTGGCTCGCAGGGCTGCGCGCCGCTCCTCTCCGAACCGGATGCTCATGGATTGAGCGGCCCGCGCATCGAGGTCAATCGCATTCCAGACCGTTTGCGCCCCATGCTCCTCGGAGAGCGAATCCAGGTTCCGCGCAGCCTCTGCCAGCAGCTGAATTGTCAAACGAGGAGGTTCGTCCTCGAGTCCCAGGCCGACTGCAAATGCTTCGACCCAAGTCGAAGCAAGCTCCGTGATAGCTCGCTCGTTGGCGCCAATGGCTTGCAGCTCACGTACCGGCGTCCTTAAGGCGCCTGCCAGGTGGCCGTAGACACGCAGCGCTCGCTGCTCAGCAAGATGAGCCACTTCCGCAGGCTCTTGGTTCAGCTCACGAAGTACGTCCTCCGCGGACCCTTTCGCCAGACGCGATCGGATTTCTCCCGCGGCAACGCGCAGCTGTTCCTTGTCGTGCACTGCGGCGGAGCTTATTGACGCGACTGGACCAGCTAGGTGACCGGCACCGCCGCCAGGGACTCCCAGAGGTAGAGGGAGGCGAGGCTGCGATACGGGCGCCACGGGGTGCCGATCTCGAGGACCTGCTCGGGGGGTGGCATCTTGTCCAGGCCGTACTCGATCTGGATTGCCTTGCGGATCCCCAGGTCGCCGCCGGAGAGCACGTCGGGGCGCTCGAGGTGGAAGAGGAGGAACATCTCCGCGCTCCAGAGGCCGAGGCCGCGGACGGCGACGATTCTCTCTATGACCTCCTCGTCGGGGAGATTCTCGAGCTGATCGAGCTCGAGCTCGCCGGCAATTACATGTGAGGCGAGGTCGCGGATGTAGGAGACCTTGCGACCGGAGAGGCCTGCCGTTCGCAGGTCGGCCTCGCTTGCCTTCAGCAATTGCTCCGGCGCCGGCGTCTTCCCGTCAAACAGGGCAAGGACGCGAAGGTAGATCGTTCGAGCCGCTTTGGTGGAAAGTTGCTGCCCGACGATCGTCCGCAGCAGGGCCCCGTAGGCATCACCCGGGCGTTCCTCGCTGCGCCGTCGCAGTCGCGTTTTCAGGTCGAGCTTTCCGATCCGCCCGATCAGCGCGGCCATCGTCGCGTCGGCAGCCGCCAGCTCCCTGCGGGCTTTGAGGCTCACCTCCCGGTCCAGCGGGGCTTGCGCTTTTCGGCAAAGGCGCTGATCCCCTCGCGCAGGTCCTCCGACGCAAAGCAGGCTTCGCGCAGGGCAATGAGGCTTCCCTCCTGCTGCTCGGTCAGCGCGGGGTTGTGGGTGAGCATTTCGATCGCCCGTTTGTTGCCGCGCATCGAGAGGGGCGCGTTGGGGG
>JBAVGD010000249.1:0-2733 GCA_049684635.1 Solirubrobacterales bacterium
CTCCGGGCCGCCGTACACCTGGTTGTCCATGAAGACCATGACCGTCTGCGCCCGGTTGTCGTTGAACACGGCGGAGTAGTTGCGCTGGAGCCACCGCGGTCGGTGCGCGCGGATGTAGTCGGCCAGGGTGCCCGCCGGCGCAGCCTGCAGCTCTGCGTGGGTGATCCGGTTCTCGTCCCCGCCGCCCCCGGTGTCGCCCGGGCGCTGCCCCGTGCTCGCGCAGGCGGCAGCCGCCAGGACGGCGAGCGTCGCAATCCCAACCCGCAGTTGTCTCATCGATCCCCCCGGCTCAGTGCACCAGCTTCTTGTACCGGATGCGGTGCGGCTGCTCCGCCGCCGCGCCCTTGCGGCGCTTGAAGTCCGCCGCGTAGCCCTGATAGTCCCCCTCGTACCAGTATACCTCGCCGTCGCCCTCGAAGGCCAGAATGTGCGTCGCGATCCGGTCGAGGAACCACCGGTCGTGGCTGATCACCACGACGCATCCGGCGAACCGCACCAGCGCGTCCTCGAGCGCCCGCAGCGTGTCCACGTCCAGGTCGTTGGTGGGATCGTCCAGCAGCAACAGGTTGCCGCCGCTCTTGAGGAGCTTGGCGAGGTGGACGCGGTTGCGCTCGCCCCCGGACAGGTCGGCCACCTTCTTCTGTTGGTCGGCGCCACGGAAGCCGAAGCTGGCCGCGTAGGCGCGGGCGTTGACCTGCCGCTTCCCGAAGTCGAGCGTCTCCTGCCCGCCGGAGATCTCCTCGAACAGGGTCTTCTTCCCGTCGAGCGACTCCCGGCTCTGGTCCACGTAGGCGACCTTCACGGTGGAGCCGACCTTGAGCGTGCCCGAGTCCGGCTTCTCCTGCCCGACGATCATCCGGAACAGGGTGGTCTTCCCCGCCCCGTTCGGTCCGATGACGCCGACGATGCCGCCGCGCGGCAGCCGGAAGCTCAGGTTCTCGATGAGCAGCCGGTCGCCGAAGCCCTTCGAGAGGTGCTCGGCCACGATCACCTCGTCGCCGAGCCGCGCCGGCGGCGGGATGAGGATCTCGGCCGTGTCGTCGCGTCCCGCCGTCTCTTCGGCCAGCAACGACTCGTAGGCCGTGATGCGCGCCTTCGACTTCGCCTGCCGGGCCCGCGGTGCCATGCGGATCCACTCCAGCTCGCGCTCGAGGGTCCGGCGGCGCGCCGAGGCCTGCTTCTCCTCGTTGGCCAGCCGCTGCTGCTTCTGGTCCAGCCAGCTCGAGTAGTTCCCCTTCCACGGGATCCCCTCGCCCCGGTCCAACTCGAGGATCCAGCCCGCCACGTTGTCGAGGAAGTACCGGTCGTGCGTCACCGCGATGACGCACCCCGGGAATTCCTTGAGGTGGTGCTCGAGCCAGGCGACCGATTCCGCGTCCAGGTGGTTGGTGGGCTCGTCGAGCAGGAGCAGGTCCGGCTGCGAGAGGAGCAGGCGGCACAGCGCCACCCGGCGGCGCTCGCCGCCCGAGATCTTCGTGACGTCGGCGTCCGGCGGCGGGCAGCGCAGGGCGTCCATGGCGATGTCGAGCTTACGATCCAGCTCCCAGGCGCCGAAATGATCGATCATCGCCTGCACCTGGCCCTGCTGCTCGAGCAGTGCGTTCATCTCCTCGTCGCCGATCGGCTCGGCGAACCGCGCGCTGATCCGCTCGAACTCGGTGAGCAGCGCGCGAACCTCGGCCACACCGTCCTCGACGTTCCCGCGCACGTCCTTGGCCGGATCCAGCTGCGGCTCCTGCGACAGCCACCCGATCCGGATCCGCTCGGCCGGCCGGGCCTCGCCGATGAAGTCGTGATCTACGCCCGCGAAGATCTTGAGCAGGCTGCTCTTGCCGGCGCCGTTGAGGCCGATCACGCCGATCTTCGCGTCGGGGAAGAAGGAGAGCGAGATGTCCTTGAGCACGTAGCGGCTCGGCGGCACCACCTTGCCCAGCCGCATCGTGGAGAAGATGTACTGGAGGGTCATTCGCCTCCCGGAACGGACACGGTAGAAAGGAACTGCGGCGGGCGGCGCATCCGGCTGGCTTGCTCGTAGGCGAAGGCGGCTCTGATCAGCACCGGCTCGCTCCAGGCCCGGCCGAACAGCGACAACCCGACCGGCAGTCCGGACACGGAGCCCATCGGGACGGTGACGTGCGGGTAACCCGCCACGGCCGCCGGCGTCGTGCAGGAGGCGCCGCCCGAGTCGCCGTTGACGTGGTCGATGAGCCACGCCGGTCCCGCGGTCGGGCAGACGATCGCATCGAGCCGATGCCTCACCATCACCGCGTCGATGCCCAGCGCGCGGGAGTAGCGCCGGCAGCGCTCCAGCGCCGTGCGGTACGTCCTCGAAGCGGTGGAGCCCTTCCGCTGCGCCTGCTCGAACAGCTCCTGGCCGAAGAGCGGCATCTCGCGCTCGCGGTTCTGCACGTCGAACGCGATAACGTCCGCCAGCGTCTTCACGGGCGCCGCCGGCCCCAAGCCGGCGAGGTAGGCCTTGAGGTCACTCTTGAACTCGGTGAGCAGCACCTCCAACTCTGCGTTGCCGAGATGGTCTTCGGTCGTCAGGTTGGCGGGATCCACGATCACGGCTCCCGCCTCGCGCATCAGGCGCAGCGCGTCTTCGAACAGCGCGTCCACCGCGGGGCTGTTGCCCGTGTAGCGCTTGCGGGCGACCCCGAGCCGGAGCCCCTTGAGCCCGCCCGGATCGAGTGCGCGGGTGTAGTCGGCCGGGTGCCGGGCGCTGCCCCGCGT
>JBAVGD010000250.1:0-2426 GCA_049684635.1 Solirubrobacterales bacterium
CGCTGACGCGACTTGAGGGAGCGGAAGGCGGGGCGACCCCGTGGGCGCTGCTGGTGGGCGTCTACACCTTCGGCGCCGAAGCGGGGGACATCCAGCTCCTCGGCCGCATCGCGGCCCTCGCGCGCACTGCGGGAGCGCCGTGGATCTCCGCCGCGCACCCGTGGCTGGTCGGTTGTTCCGGTGCGACGCAACTGGCGAATCCCGAGTCCTGGCGGCCGGAAGTCGCCGAGGAGTGGTCCGCGCTCCGGGGCCGCGCCGAGGCCCGATGGCTGGGGCTGATCATGCCCCGGTTCCTCGGGCGCCTGCCGTATGGCGCGGGCGGCGAGCGATGCGAACTCCCCGCCTTCGAGGAGCTGCGCGACCCCGTCGACCACGAACATCTCCTATGGACGAATGGTGCCATGGCGGGCGCCGTGCTGCTGGCGCAGGCCTTTGCGGCTGCGGGGTGGGATCTCCGACCGGGGATCCCCGCGGATCTCGATGGTTTGCCGTTGTACGTGCGGCACGACCGCGGCGAGGCGGTCGCCACGCCCTGCGGCGAAACGCTGCTCACGGAGACGGCCGTGGAGCGACTTCTCGAAGCCGGGGTCATGCCCCTGGTTTGTCGCCGCGACGGGGACACCGTGCGCCTGATGCGGTTCCAGTCTGTCGCCGACCCGCTCGCGCCGCTGGCCGGTCGGTGGGCCGGCGGATCGGTCTGATGCGAATACCTGAGGCCCGTCGTGGGCCCGGCCGTCCTGCCCTGAGGCCGGTCCCGCCTCGGAGGCCCGTCCCTGAGGGCCGGCCCGCTTGACACTCGACCCGACCGCGGCGTACACTCTCGGTTCCAGCCGCACGCCCCAGCGCTATGAGGTGAGTCATGGCCAAGCCAAGCTCGCAGAAGAAGCTCGAACGTGTTCGGCCTCCCCGGGTGAACATCACCTACGAGGTCGAGACCGGAGGCGCGATGGAAGTGCGGGAGCTCCCCTTTGTGATGGGGGTGCTCGCCGACTTCACGGGACATCCCGGCGAAGACCTGCCCAAGCTCAAGGATCGGAAGTTCACCGAGGTCACGCTCGACAACTTCGACGATGTCCTGGCCAGCATGAAGCCCCATCTCGAGGTCACGGTGGACAACAAGCTCTCGGACGATCCAAACGCCGGCAAGATCGGCGTGGAGCTCAATTTCCAGAGCATGGAAGACTTCAGCCCCGATCGCGTGGCGCAGCAGGTCGAGCCGTTGAAGAAGCTGCTGGACCTGCGGGGTCAGCTGGCCGATCTGCGCGGGAAGATCCAGAGCAACGAGAAGCTCGACGAGCTTCTGCAGGCGACCTTGAGTGACGCGGACAAGCGCAAGAAGCTCCAGGCCGAGCTTGATGCGAGCACCCAGCCCGGGTCGGGCCCGGAGGGAGGCAAGGATGGCCAATCCTAAGGCGGAAGGGCAACCGCAGGCTGCTGCGGCAGCCACCGAGGCGAGCCTGCTCGACCAGATCGTCGAGCGCGGTCGGTTCGGTAAGGAGGCGCCGGCGCGCGAGCGCGGTCGCGACATGATCAAGGAGTTCGTCGCGCAGGTGCTCGCGGGCACGATCACGATGGGCCGCGATACCGAGGCGATGCTCAATGCCCGGATCGGGCAGCTGGACCGGCTGATCTCCGCCCAGGTCAACGAGGTGCTGCATCATCCCGAGTTCCAGCGACTCGAAGCCACCTGGCGGGGCCTGCGGTACATGCTGTCCAATACCGAGACGAGCGAGACGCTCAAGGTCAAGGTCCTCAACGTCTCCAAGAAGGACCTGCTCAAGGATCTGCAGCGGGCGCCCGAGTTCGATCAGAGCGCCATGTTCAAGAAGGTGTACGAGGAGGAATTCGGGATCTTCGGCGGCGCGCCGTTCGGCTGCCTGGTGGGCGACTACGAGTTCGACAAGACGGGCGAAGACATCGAGCTCCTGGAGAAGGTGGCCCAGGTGGCGGCGGCCGCGCATGCGCCGTTCATCTCCGGCACCTCGGCCCAGATGTTCAGCCTCGAGAGCTTCACGCAGCTCGACCAGCCGCGCGATCTGGCGAAGATCTTCGCCACCAGCGACTACGCCAGGTGGAAGACGTTTCGCGACAGCGAGGACGCGCGCTACGTCGCGCTGGCGGCGCCACGCATGCTGCTGCGCGAGCCCTTCGGGACTCAGACGGTCCCGATCGAGGCATTCCAGTACGAGGAGGATATCACCGGGCACCACGACAAGTACCTCTGGGGCAATGCCGCGTGGGCCCTCGCGGTGCGCATCACGAATGCGTTCGCCGAGTACGGATGGTGCGCCACGATCCGCGGCGTGGAGAGCGGGGGGCTCGTGGAGGGGCTGCCGGTCCACTCGTTCAAGACCGACGAGGGCGACGTGGCCATGAAGTGCCCGACCGAATCGCCCATCACGGACCGCCGTGAGAAGGAGCTCGCC
>JBAVGD010000251.1:0-2625 GCA_049684635.1 Solirubrobacterales bacterium
GTCCCGGAGTCCTCGCGGCAGCCCTACGACATGTACGACGTGATCCGCGAGATCGTCGACGACGGCGAGTGGTTCGACCTGAAGCCAAAGTTTGCGAAGACGCTGATCACCTGCTTCGCTCGCTTCGGCGGTCAGCCCGCCGGCATCGTCGCCAACCAGCCCAAGCAGCTGGCCGGCATCCTCGACAACGACTCGGCCGACAAGGCGGCGCGCTTCATCAACCTCTGCGACGCCTTCAACATCCCGCTCGTCTTCCTGCAGGACGTGCCCGGCTTCATGGTCGGCGCAAAAGTCGAGCACGCCGGGATCATTCGGCACGGGGCGAAGATGCTCTACGCGGTCAGCCGCGCCACGGTGCCGAAGGTGACGGTCGTCGTCCGCAAGGCCTATGGCGCCGGCTATTACGTGATGTGTGGCAAGGCCTACGAGCCGGACCTGATCGTCGCCTGGCCGGGGGCGGAGATTTCGGTGATGGGCGCCGAGGGTGCGGTCAACATCATCGGCCGCTCGGCGATCGAGGCCTCCGAGGACCCGGAGGCGACGCGCGAGGCGATGCTGAACGCGGTGCGCCAGCAGATCGATCCCTACATCGCCGCCGGCAACGCGGTGATCGACGACATCATCGATCCCCGTGAGACCCGCCCGACGATCGTCAAGGCGCTGCGAATGGCCAGGAACAAGCACGTGGAGAAGCCAAAGAAAAGGCACGGGGTGATGCCGGTATGAGCCGCTTGATGAACCTGCAATACAGGCTGCTGAATCGCCTGCGCCATCCCGATGCATTTGAGGTTGGGAGCCGGACCGCGACGGCTGAGGATTTCGAGTCGCTTCGCGGCGCCCGGCAGTGCCTCGTGGTCAGCTTCAAGGAGTCGGGAGAGCCGGCGCCCACTCCGGTGAACTGTGGTCTCTCCAAGGCCGGGCGCCTGTATTTTCGCTCCGAGCCGGAGACAGGAAAGGTGAAACGGATCCGGCATACCCCTCGCGTTCGAGTCTGCGCATGTGACATGCGGGGCAAGCCAAGGGGCCCGGTGGTCGAGGGAATCGCCCGCGTCCTCGATGCCAAAGAGTCGGAGCGAGCCGATGCGGCGCTGGCCGGGAACTGGACCTCAGGCATGAAGGTGATAGAGCGTGGGCTGGAGCACCTGCCCATCGATCTCGTCTATGTGGAGGTCGAGCCCGCCTCCGGGAATGCAGAGGAAGGAAGCGCATGAGTCGGTTCGACGATCCGGTGGTCATCAGCTGCTCGATCAGCGGGGTGATCGCAAATCGGGACCAGTGCCCGGCGATTCCCTATACGCCGGAGGAGTACGCGGCCGAGGCTCGGCGCGCGGTCGACGAGGGCGCCTCGCAGATCCACATCCACGCCCGCAAGCCGGATGGCACCCCGTCGTACGAGATCGAGGACTTCAAGGCGATCACCGAGGCGATCCTGGCCGAGGTCGGCGACGTGATCATCAACTACTCGACCGGTGCGATCGGCATCCCGATCGAGAAGCGGATCGAGTACCTGCGGGCGCTGCAGCCCGACGTTGCGGCGCTCAACATGAGCTCGATGAACTACGCCAAGTACTCCAAGCGCCGCAAGGACTTCGTCTTCAAGACGGTCTTCGAGAACAGCTTCGACACGATCATCGAGTTCCTGACGGCGATGAAGGAGCTCGGCATCAAGCCCGAGCACGAGTGCTTCGACGCCGGCCACGTGGCCAACCTCGACCCGCTGATCGACATGGGGCTGCTGGAGCCGCCGCTGCAGATCTCGCTGGTGATGGGGGTCAACGGCGGCATCCGGCCGACGCCGCGCAACGTCTCGCTGATGTCGGAGCAGATCCCGGGTGGGGCGGAGGGCGAAAACCAGTGGCAGGTGATCGGCATCTCCCGCGACCAGTGGAAACTTCTGGCGGCATCGCTGGTGCTGGGCGGAAACGTCCGGGCCGGGGTGGAGGACAACCTCTACCTGCCTAATGGCGAGATGGCGAAGTCCAACGGCGATCTGATCGCCAAGGCCAGGCAGATGGCGGAGGACGTCGGTCGCCGCGCGGCGACGGTGGCCGAGGCGCGCGAGCTGCTCGGTCTGAAGGCCAGAGCCTCGGCGTAGGTGCGCGATGGCGCCCGGCGACAGCGGACCCAACCCGGCCAAGGGGCCTGGCTCACCCCTCGCTGACGTTCCCGGGGAGCAGGCCTCGGCTGCCGGCGCGCTTAGCGACGTCAAGATTCTCGACCTGACCCGGTTGTTGCCCGGGGGCTTCTGCTCGTTGCTGCTTGCCGATCTCGGCGCCGAGGTGCTGAAGGTCGAGGACACCGGAATGGGGGACTACATCCGCTGGGCGCCGCCCTATTACGGCTCCGACGAGCAGCAGGAGCTGGGGACCCGCTCCTCGCTCTACCTGGCGCTCAACCGTGGCAAGCGCTCGATCCGCCTCGATTTGAAGACGGACCAGGGCCGAGAGGTCCTGCTGCGGCTGGTGGCCACACACGACGTCGTCCTCGACGGCTTTCGCCCGGGCGTGCTCGACCGGCTCGGCGTCGGCTACGAGCGGCTGCGCGAAGCCAACCCCGCGGTCGTCTTCTGCGCGATCACCGGTTACGGCCAAGACGGCCCCTACGTCGGGCGGGCCGGGCACGACA
>JBAVGD010000252.1:0-9343 GCA_049684635.1 Solirubrobacterales bacterium
CCGGCCTCGCCTTTCGGACCCGGTGGCCCGATCACGCCCGGCTCGCCGGCGGGGCCCTGCGGCCCGGTCGCACCGTCAACACCCGGCGCACCTCTCTGACCTGTCGCGCCTTGCGGGCCGGAAAGGCCCTGCGGCCCCAAAGGTCCTATGGGCCCCCGGCTTCCCTGGGCCCCGGTCGGCCCTTGAGTGCCCTGCGCTCCCCCAAGTCCCTGAGCACCGGCTGGCCCGATCGGACCTCTCTCTCCTCTACCGGGTTGCCGAGGCCTTCTACGGTTGCTGCTTGGCCTTGGCGACACTCGATTTCCGCGCGGCTCTCTAGGACCTACCTCACCGCGAGGTCTCCTTGAGTTGCGTTCTCCACGCCGACTCTGCAGTCCCCGGCTGCTCACCATCTGGGGGCGCTGCCCGCCGGGTCTGTTCGCTGTAGCTGCCGCGTGCGCCAGATCCTGACTTGCCACAGCGCTCCAAAACGGCAGCGCCAGCAGCATCAGGAGCACAGCGCGCAGAAGAGTGAGCAGAAACGAGTACATCCGTCTCCTCCGGGGATAAAAAACAGACGGTTACGTCAATCTAACGAGCCGTGTCTCGGCTGCAAGAAGACCGGACGGGTGTTGCCCCGCCATCAGGCTGCGGCTAGTGGCGCAATGCAGCGGTTGGTGCCGCGGTCAAGAGCGCACCAGGGGAAAGTCCGAGCCGCGAAAGCTCAGGAGACGGTCCAGGTGTCGCCCGCTCGGAGGAACTCATCCAAGTCGGCAGGCGTTGCGTCGGCGAAGGCGGCGGCCAGTCGCTCCTGGCGCCCTTCGCCGTAGACCGGCCGCTTGACGTCGCGCAGGACGCCGATCGGAGTCGGACCGGTCGGACGGGCAGCAAGGTGGGCTAGTGCAGTCGCGTAGCTGGGGTCCTGGCGATGGGCGTCATGGATGACCAGGGCGTCCTCGCCAACCTCCGCAACGTCGGCGAGCTCGAGGTGACCGTCGGCGGAGCGAATCACACCGCGCTCGCCGTCGGCACCGAAGCGAAGCGGCTTGCCGTCTTCCAGCAGGATCTGGTTCGGTTTGCCGGCCTTGCCGCGGATCGCGTCGAAAGCACCGTTGTTGAAGACGTTGCAGTTCTGGTAGATCTCGACGAAGGCGGAGCCCTCGTGTTCGGCAGCCGCTCGCAGCACGCTCGCGGCATGCTTCTTCTCGACGTCGATTGTGCGCGCCACGAATGATGCTTCGGCACCAAGCGCCAGGCCGGCCGGATTGAAGGGCGGGTCCTCGGAGCCGAAGGGTGTCGACTTCGTCACCTTGCCCCTCTCGCTGGTCGGCGAGTACTGCCCCTTCGTCAGCCCGTAGATCTGGTTGTTGAAGAGAAGGACCTTGATCGGGACGTTGCGCCGCAGGGCGTGAATCAGGTGGTTGCCCCCGATCGATAGCCCGTCGCCGTCGCCGCTGACAACCCAGACCGAGAGGTCTTCACGGGATGCCGCAATGCCGGTGGCGAGCGCGGGGGCCCGGCCGTGGATTCCATGCATCCCGTAGGTGTCCATGTAGTAGACGAAGCGACCCGAGCAGCCGATTCCCGAAATGAAGACCGTGCGCTCCGGCGGAACTCCAAGTTCCGGCATGAGGGCCTGAACCGTGGCCAGGATGGCGTAGTCGCCGCAGCCCGGGCACCAGCGCGTTTCCTGGTCGGACTGGAAGTCCTCCTTGGTCAGCACCGGCACGGCTCCGTTGCCATTTCCACTCATGAGAGAACCTCCAAAATTCCCGCCTCGAGCTCCTCGGCGAGGATTGGGACGCCTTCGATCGCGTTGTATCCGATCGCATCGACGAGGTACTTGCCTCGCAGAATGCTCAGCAGCTGGCCCGAGTTGAGCTCGGGGACCAGCACCTTCGGGAAGGACTTCAGAACCTCGCCAGTATTGGGGGGAAGGGGTTGGACGGTGCGTAGATGGGCCGTCGCGATCGGAGTGCCCCTCTCGCGCACCCGTCGCGCAGCGGCTCGGATGACTCCGTAGGTGGAGCCCCAGCCAAGCACGAGCAGCTCGGCGTTCTCGTCGCCATCGATCGTCAGCTCCGGTAGTTCCGCTGCCAGCGTCTCCAGCTTGCCCGCGCGCAGCTTCGTCATCACGGCATGGTTGGCCGGGTCGTAGCTGATGTTGCCGGTGCCGTCTTCCTTCTCGAGGCCGCCGATCCGATGCTGCAGTCCGGGCGTGCCCGGGATTGCCCAGGGCCGCGCGCCATGATCGTCGCGGCTGTAGGGAAGGAACTCGTCGCCATTGCTTGAGGCCTTGGCGAAGTTCGGATCGATCTCGGGCAGCTCAGCAGCGGTCGGAATGCGCCACGGCTCGGAGGAGTTGGTGAGGAAGGTGTCGGCGAGCAGGATCACCGGCGTGCGGTAGCGGACCGCAATCCGGACCGCTTCAACCGCGCAGGCGAAGCAGTCGGCCGGGGTGGCGGCGGCAATCACCGGGAGCGGCGCCTCGCCGTGGCGGCCGTTGATGGCCATCATCAGATCGGTCTGCTCGGTCTTGGTTGGCATGCCGGTTGACGGGCCGGCCCGCTGCACGTCGATCACGACAAGGGGCAGCTCAACCATCGCCGCCAACCCGATCGTCTCCTCCTTCAAGTCCATTCCCGGGCCGCTCGTCGCGGTGATCGCCAGCTGCCCGGCAAAGGCCGCGCCGACTGCCATGTTCGCGGCTGCGATCTCATCCTCCGCCTGCACCGTGTGGACACCGAAACGGCCGTAGCTCGCCAGGTGGTGCAGTAGCTCGGATGCCGGGGTGATCGGATAGCTGGCGAAGAACGGCTGCAGGCCGCTCTTCACGCCGGCTGCGACCAGACCCATCGCCATCGCCTGGGCCCCGTCGACGTTGCGATAGTCGCCCGGCTCCAGGGGCGCCGGCTCGATTTCGATCGGCGTGGCCGCCAGCTCGGCCGTCTCGCCGAAGTTGTAGCCGGCTTTGAAGGCCGCGACGTTCGCCGCCAGGATCGCCGGCTTCTTGCTGAACTTCGCCTCCAGCCATCCCAGTGTTGTGTCGACGGGCCGCCCGTACATCCAGCAGATGAGGCCAAGCGCGAAGACGTTCTTGCTGCGCTGCCCTTCGGCCGCTTTGATGCCCTCGATCTCGGCCGTGGCCCGGGTCGTCATCGTGGTCATCGGGACGCGAACCACCTTGTAGCTGTCGATGGTTCCATCCTCGAGCGGGTTGGCGTCGTAGCCGGCCTTGCGCAGGTTGGCCTCGGTGAAGGCGTCCTCGTTAAGGATCAGCGTGCCACCGGCCTCAAGGGCGCCAAGGTGGGATCTGAGGGCGGCGGGATTCATCGCCACGAGTGTGTTCGGGTGGTCGCCCGGAGTCAGGATGTCGCGGGAGGCAAAGTGGATCTGGAACGCCGACACCCCGCGGGGCGTACCGGCGGGGGCGCGGATCTCAGCCGGGAAGTCGGGAAGCGTGGCGAGATCGTTGCCGAGGTGGCCGGTGGCGGCCGTAAAGCCGGCACCGACAAGCTGCATACCGTCACCGGAATCCCCGGCAAACCGGATGATGACTCTCTCTTGCTTCTTAGCTGTCGTTGTCACGGTTACTTGCAGCCAGCGACAGCACTCACCTCTGCCGCGGGTCGGCAGCCACCCTAAGGACACCTCGCCAAGGCAACATCGGAAGGAACCCGCAGTCCGACTGTGGCTTAGCCCCCGCGACCCGGTGACCGAGCCCCTGTCCCTGCAAATTCGATCGAAACCAGCAGACCATCATCTAACCTGGGTCCCCTTAGACGCTGCCCTAATGCAGAGGGGGTAGTCGTGGGCACCACGACCCCGGTACCTGTGTCGAAGCGGTTCCATCGCGCGGTCGACCTCGCGAGTGTCTTCCGGGGTGGCCGGGAGTTGCCACTGAGATGGCGATTCCTCGTCGCGCTCCTGGCGGTGATCGTTGTCGCCGAGACCGTCCTTGCCGTCACCTTCTATAACCAGCAGAAGCAGCACTCGATCACCGAGCAGCTCACCTCGCTCGGGCAGCGGATGCACAACATCGCCGACTTTCAGTTCGGCGTCGCGCAGCTGGCTCTTCAGCCGTCGCCTGTCAATCCACGCGAGGTCGCCGACCTGCGTTCCATGTTGCGCTCCTCCGAGCAAAGTTGGGCGCAGGCCAGCTCCGCAGCCAACCGGTCGTCGGTGCGCTTTCTCGAGCCCCGCTTCGAAGCACTCGCCCATGCCCGGACACGCTTCGACCATCTGCCACGCAACTCCCCCGAGCGTGCCGCCGACCGCGGCCTGCTCATCGGCGAGGCGCGCAAGCTGATGGCGACGACGAAACGCCTGCACCACTCCATCGACTCCGAGATACTGGCGGCGCAGAAGACCGCCGAGAGCCGCCAGAGCGACTCCTTCCGGGTCTTTCTCGTTGGGAGTGCGATCTCGCTCGCAGCCGCAATCGCACTCGCCCTCCTTCTCGCCCGGACGATTAGCCGGCCGGTGGCCCGCCTGGCGGATGGCGCGCGTCAGCTGGGCGAAGGCAACCTCGACTACCGCCTCGAGGTCGGGTCGCAGGACGAGATCGGTGTGGTAGCACGGGAGTTCAATCGCATGGCCGTGCAGCTCCAGGACGTCCACAGCACTCTGGAGGACCGGGTTCAGCAGCGCACGGGCGAGCTTGCGGAGGCAAACAAGGAGCTCGCGAAGGCAAACAGCGAGCTCGACCTGCACCGTGCCGAGCAGGAGCGCCTTGCCCAGCAGAGGCGGGTACTGCTCAGTCGGGTGATCAGCGCGCAGGAGGAGGAGCGGCAGCGCATCGCCAGGGAGCTGCACGACGAGACCGGGCAATCGCTCACTGCACTGGGTCTTGGTCTCGAAGCGGCAGTCGCGGATCTGCGCTCGGACGACTCGCAAGGCCTCGGCGGGCGGCTACGCAGCCTGGCGCATGTGGCCTCCGAGGCGATCGAGGAGCTCGATCGCCTCGTGCTCGATCTTCGTCCCGCCCAGCTCGATCACCTCGGGTTGGTCGCCACGTTGCGGTGGTACACGACGCACCTCCGGTCCCAGGCCGGGGTGGCGACGAGGGTGGTGGTTCGGGGCGAGGCAAGGCGACTCCAATCAGACATTGAAACGGCGCTCTTTCGAATTGCCCAGGAGGCACTGACGAATGTCGCTCGTCACGCCAACGCCAGTGCCGTCGAGGTCGTGCTGACCTTTGAGCCCGACCTGGTGAGCCTGGAGGTCAAAGATGACGGTGCGGGGTTCGACGCTGAGCAGGCACGGGTTGCCCCATCGTCGGTGGGCCTGATCGGCATGCGGGAGCGTGCCCAGCTGATCGGCGGCGTTCTTGCGGTGCGATCGAAGCCCGGCGAGGGGACCCAGCTGAGCGTCACGGTGCCGACGGAAGGGGAGCGTTCATGAGCCTGCAGCTGCTGCTCGCCGACGACCACACCCTTGTCCGGGAAGGGTTGAGGGCTGTGCTCGAGACGAACGGTGAGATGAAGGTTGTGGGAGAAGCCGCCAGCGGCCTGGATGCCATCGAGAAGTTCCGCGAGCTCCGGCCGGACGTCGCGCTCCTGGACATCGGGATGCCGGGCATGGACGGCCTCGCGGCCTGCCGGCGAATCCGCGCAGAGCATCCGGAGGCCCGCATCCTGATCCTCACCGTTCACGGCGAGGAGCAGTTCTTCTTCGAGGCACTGCGCGCGGGGGCCCACGGGTACGTGCTCAAGCGGTCCAGTGGCGAGGACCTTCGGCAGGCGATTCGCACCATTGCGCAGGGAAGGACCTGGCTCTCACCCGAGCTGGCGGGAAGTCTGGTCGAGGATTTCGTCAGCCGCGCTCGCGACGGCAAGGACGACCAGGCCCTCGATGCGCTGAGCGCACGTGAGCGCGAGGTCTTGAAGCTGGTTGCGGAGGGCCACACGAACGCAGAGGTGGCCGGCCTGTTGTCGATCTCGCCGAAGACGGTCCAGACGCATCGCGCCCACGCGATGGAGAAGCTTGGCCTGCACGAGCGGACCGGCCTTGTGCGCTACGCGATCCGCACCGGCATGATCGAGCCGTAGAACGCATCTCAAGCGATGCCTGCTCTGCCGGCGGCCGTCCGAATCAGATTCTTAGACGGCCTTAAGGAGCTTGAGAGAGGGCCTTAAGGGAAGCGGGAGAGCGTTTGGGGGGTCGGTCGCGGTGTGTACCGCGATTCGGGTCCAGGACGGATACCGGTGCAAGCTGGTCCGCGCTGGAGTGTTTGTGCAACCACGTTTGCCCCCAAACGCCGAGGGAAATAAAGCGCAAGATGATTGGCTTCTGCTTGAAAAGCGTCGCAACGGTGTTCGTCTGGATGGGTTTGCTGATGGTCTTCCCATCGGCCGCGGGCTCCCTGCTCATGCTTGGCGTGCTGGTGGTTGCGATGTGTGGCGCGGCCTCACTTGCCGGCTATGCGCGTCATGGCATTGCCCGTGCGATGGAGAGCGTCAGCTCTTCATCGTCCCCGCTGGGCACAGGCTCGAGATCCTGATCGAGCTTGCAGGCCAGCCAGCCCGCCGTCGCCGCGGTGGCGGGCTGGCTTGCCGGCTGCCAGGGGTGATAATCCAGGCATGGGCAATCGGGAGGAGAGCCAGAGCACGCTTGAGCTGCTCCGCAGCGTCCCGCTCTTCTCCGATCTCGAGGCGGGAGAGCTCGAGCGTTTCTCACGGGTTGCCGTGCCACGCTCGTTTCCGGCCGCAACACGCGTCTTTCACGAGGGAGACCACTCGGATGCGTGCTACATCGTCCGCTCTGGCAGCTTTCGCGTCACGCGCGAGCATCCAGATGGTCGCGCGATAACGCTGGCCACGCTGGGGCCCGGTGACATCTTCGGCGAGCTGGCCATGCTCGACGGCGAGGTTCGCTCCGCCAGCGTCGAGGCACTGAGCGACGGCGAGCTGCTGGCGCTGCCGGCGGGCGAAGTGAGGGCGCTGCTGGCCCGGCATCCCGAAACGACGCTCAAGTTGATCGCGGCGCTGGTCAGGCGCCTGCGGGAGGCCAACGAGCGGATCTCGCGCCAGTCTTTTCATACGGTCCCGAGCCGGGTCGCGGGAGTGCTCTCCCAGCTCGTCGCCGAGGAGGCGCCGCAGGGGGGTGACGCGGGGAACGTGACAATCCGGATGAACCAGGCTGACCTGGCGCAGCTGGCGGGCACTTCCCGTGAGAGCGTGAGCCGCTTCCTGGCGGAACTCGAGCGCGCGGGCGTGGTTCGTCCGGGGCGCGGTCGCGTCACGGTGCTCCACCCCGCCAAACTGGCCAACTACATCTTCTGAGGAAGCCGGTGCCTGGAGGCCGCTGGGAGCGATCTGTCCTCAGCAGTTGATCGGCTTGGGGTCCGAGCCGTCTTTGACGACGCTGCCCGCTCCGCCGCAGTCGATGCGCCGATCGCCCTGGCCGTCGACGGCATCGATGAAGTCGCCGCCGCCTTTGCCGAGAAAGACATCGGCCCCGAGGTGGCCGAGGAAGCTGTTGCTGTGCTTGTCGCCGATCAGTACGTCGGGGCCATCCGATCCCTCGAGGCTCTCGTTGTTGGCGTGCACCGCGTCGGGGGTTCCACAGCCCGGAGGGCCGCCGGTTCCGCCAAGACGCACGGTGAGGTTGTCGTTCGAACGCCCGTAGGAGACGGTGTCGTCGCCGGGCCCGCCGTCGAAGACGTGTCCCTGGCAGGTCGTTACCGAGGAGACGAGCAGGTCGTTGCCGGTGCCGCCGAGCAGCTGGTCTGAACCTGGATCCGCATAGAGGACGTCGCCTCCCCCCATCCCGGAAAGCGTGTCGAGCCCGAATGTGGGGTCGTTGTAGTTCTCGCCTGCTTCCAGTACGTCTTCACCGGCGCCGCCGACCAGCGTGTCGGAGCCAGCGCCGCCGTTCATGCGGACGCTGACGTCGGAGGGCACGCTGGGGTCGATCGTCAAGGTGTCGTCGCCGGCGCCGCCCGTCACAACGACGAGTGCACTGGCTCCGCCTGCGCAGCTGGCCACGGTGCCGCCGTTCGCCGGGACGCAGCCGTCGCCTGGGGTGACCTGGCCGTTGTCGGAGACGGTCCACGAGTCCGGTCCCCTTGAAATGACGAGGTTGTCGGGTCCCGAGCCACCCTGCACAACGAGGCTCGCTCCCGTCAACCCTTCGTAGAGGACGACGTAGGCGTTGGTTGCGGGAGGGCTCGCTTCCGGCCCGCAGGAGTCCGTGACCGCAAAGTTCTTACAGGTGTCGCTGCCGGGGCCGCCGAAGGCTTCGCCGCCTCCGCCACGGCCGTCGAGCATGTCGTTTCCAAGTCCGCCATCGATCCGGTTCGAGTCACCGTTGCCGACGATCTCGTCGCTCTGCGGCGAGCCGACGATGTCCTCGAAGCCACTGAGCGCGTCGTGGCCGTCACCTTTGGCCGTTCCAGTCGTCAGGTCAATGACGATGCCGCTGCGTGTGGCGCTTTCGTAGGAGACGATGTCGTTTTCACCAGGACCGCCGTCCAGAGTGTCGATGCCGGCGTCGCCGCGCACCACGTCTCCGTCGCCTTCCCCGCCGTTGGCGTTGTCCGTGCCTGAGCCGCCGATCACGACATCGGTTTCGGGCCCGCCGTTGAGCGAGGGATCATCGCCCGGCCCACCTTCGACCTCGTCGTTTCCCGGCCCACCTTCGATGCTGTCGCTGCCCTGCGCGCCACTGACGCGGTCGTCCCCACCGCCACCGTCAAGACGGTCGGGGCCTTTGCCGCCATCCAGCTGGTCGTTTTCTTCGCCGCCGAAGAGGGTGTCGGTCCCTTTGACCCCGACGAGGGCGTCTTCGCCATTGCCGCCTTCGAGGCGATCGGAGCCGGTTCCGCCGTCGAGATTGTCGTTGCCGGCTTCTCCGTAGAGTGAGTCGAAGCCCCGTCCGCCGTGCAGCGTGTCGTTCCCCGGGCCGCCGCAGATGGTGTCGTTGCCGTTTGGCCCGCCGGAGATGGTGTCGTTGCCACCGCCGCCGTAGATGACGTCGCTTGCCTTGCGGCCGACGATGACGTCGTTGCCGGGCGTTCCCACGATCGTCGCATGCTTGCCGACGCAGGTCGCGGCGGCGGCCTCGCTCGAAGCGGGCACGAGAACCAGCAGCGCGGCGAGGGCCGCGCTCTGGACAAGGCGAGAAACTGACAGGCGGAAGCGCATCTGCCACGTACATCGGCCGGATGCCTGCCTCTCGGAAGGTCTCTTCAAACATCCGTCCGTTCGAACCGTCCGCGGAGGGCCGGTCGGTGCCCGCCGGACAGAGCAACTGCACGGCGACGTCCGTAGGTGCGATCTGGCCGGCGGGAAGTCTCAAGCGGCGCCAGTTCGGGTACTCTCGCAGCGCCGATGCGGGGTGGGATCTACGTGCTGAACTTCTA
>JBAVGD010000253.1:0-2337 GCA_049684635.1 Solirubrobacterales bacterium
TCCGTAAAGTACTCTGCGCGGCAAAGCTGACTTGCGCCGCGGCCGCTGTCCAGTCAAGCCGCAGCGGCTAAGTATCGAAGGCACAGGGGGTTTGCGCAACGCAGTGGCTGCCAGGGCCCAGGCCGAATTGAGGATCGGGGCGCCGTGCTGGCGGATCTTCAGCTAGAGCTTGAGCAAGCCAATGACCGTGAGAGCGGTTCCCGCCCAGTAGAGGAACATCCACTTCAAGAGGTCCGCGCGGGTGGATGCGATGTCCGTCTTCAGTGCGGCAAGTCCGGCGTGCATCTCGGTCCGGAGCGCGCCGACCTCCTGACGCAGCTCCGCCTTCACCTCGGCGATGCGCTGCTCCAGCTTGGCATCGAATCGGGCGAAGTTCAGCTCGTTCAGATCGCGCAGCTCTGACCGATAGGTGGAGTCAACGGCATTGAACCAGCTCACCAGCTCGTTCGCGACCTCCTCACCCAGCTTGTCGTAGAAGGCCTTCGACAACTTGGCGGTCATCGGCATCGGCGCTCCCTTTGGGATTCCGGTGCCAGCCTAAGGATACGCTCGGCCCGTCGCCCGCGCGATTCCGTCACTCCGTGCGGTGAATCGGCCACGGGCATCCTGCCGGCTGCCCACAGATTCCCGGCATGCCGCCCGCTTGCGTCCCATGCCGAGAGGAGCCGATAGTATGGGCATGCCGCAAATGGTCCCGAGACTGCTCAAGGGCCCGTTCACTGTCGCCGACTACCACCGGATGGCGGAGACCGGCCTGCTGCGCCCCGACGCCAGGGTTGAGCTGCTGGACGGCCAGGTGGTCGAGATGAGCCCGATTGGGTCTCGCCACGCCGGCTGTGTAAACCGGCTCACTCGGATGCTGATCCGGGCCGTGGGCGACCGCGCCACGGTGGCGACCCAGAACCCGGCCGTGCTCGACGATTTCTCCGAACCGCAGCCTGACGTGGCCGTGATGCGCTACCGGCCGGATGGCTACGCCGCTCGCCACCCCGAGCCAGCCGACGTGCTGCTGCTCATCGAGGTGATGGTGACGTCGCACGAGTTCGATCGGGACGTGAAGGTCCCGCTGTACTCACGCGCCGGCATCCCCGAGGTCTGGCTCGTGGATCTCGAAGCCCGTGCCATCGACGTCTATCGCGAGCCCGGCGAGGAAGGCTACGCCGTGCGGCGCAGGGCTACAGGAGGCGACTCGCTCACGCCGCTACGCCTGCCTGACGTCGCGTTCTCGGCGTCCGACATCCTGGACTGACCCGCTTCCCCCGCCTCGGCCGCGCCCCGAGGGACCGTTTGCGTACGCCCGTCGGCCGCCGGGCAGCCTGACCCACCGCCGCCAAGGTCGCTGGCATGACGACGCCCGCCGGCCCTCGCGGCAGCCCCGGCTCCGGCGTTACCATTGGCGTCCATGACGGACACCGCCGGTTCGCACTTCGTCGGCCGGCCCACGCCAAAGGGCCGGAAGATCCGCATCGCCCTCGTCGGCTGCGGGCGGATCTCAAAAAGCCACTTCGACGCGCTCGAAGCCCACAAGGCCGACGCCGACCTGGTTGCCGTCTGCGACATCGACCGCAAGGCCCTCGCCGCCGCGGAGCAGAAGACCGGCGCCGCCGGTTACCCGTCCCTCGATGCGCTCCTCGACAAGTCCGACGCCGAGCTGATCGTCCTCGCCACGCCCAGCGGCCTGCACCCCGCGCAGGCGATCCAGGCCGCCCAGGCCGGCCGGCACGTGATGAGCGAGAAACCGATGGCCACCCGCTGGGACGACGGGAAGCGGATGGTCGAGGTCTGCGACAAGGCCGGCGTCCAGCTCTTCGTCGTCAAGCAGAACCGCCTCAACCCCACCGTCCGGCTGGTGAAACGCGCGATCGAGAAGGGCCGGTTCGGCCGCATCTACACGGTGACCTGCAACGTCTTCTGGACCCGCCCGCAGGAGTACTACGACGCGGCGCGGTGGCGCGGTACCTGGGAGTTCGACGGCGGCGCCTTCATGAACCAGGCGAGCCACTACGTGGACCTGCTCGACTGGCTCATCGGGCCGGTCGAGTCGGTGTTCGCCTACACCGGCACGCTGGCGCGGCGCATCGAGGTCGAGGACACCGGCGTGGCGGCGCTGAAGTGGCGCCACGGGGCGATGGGCTCGATCAACGTCACGATGTGCACCTACCCGAAGAACCTCGAGGGCTCGGTCACGATCCTCGGCGAGAAGGGCACCGTGCGGCTGGGCGGCGTCGCCGTGAACAAGATCGAGCACTGGGAGTTCAAGGAGCCCGACGCCGAGGACGACGCGAAGTGGCAGGAGGCGAGCTACCAGCCCAGCTCGATCTACGGCCAAGGGCACGT
>JBAVGD010000254.1:0-1546 GCA_049684635.1 Solirubrobacterales bacterium
CCTATGGCTGCTCGTCACCATTTGCCGAGGGCCGAAGGGCGACATCTACGTCAACTTGTCAATCGGCGTTGGAACGTGACCCACGATTGGAGTGCGCCCCTCGGGGTGGACGAGTTGGCTATGAGGGATTGACCGGGGCTGCCGGGCTTTCAGAGGATGAGAGCCATGGCCAAGCACCGCTCCCACAGCATTGAGTTCAAGCGCCAAGTCGCACAGGAGTTCATCACCGGTGAAACCCTGCATGCGCTTGCCAATCGATACGACATCTCGCGCACCCTGATCCGCATCTGGGTCAAGAAGTTCGAAGCCGGGGCGTTCGACGAAGACGCCCAGGCGGCCGATCTCCTTGAAGGATACGAAGCCAAGATCGCCGCCCTCGAGCGCATGGTGGGTCGCCAGGCTCTGGAGATCGAGTTTTTAAAGGGGGCGTTGAGAAACGCACCGCGGCCGAGAAGCGCGCCTACATCCGTGATTGTCGGCCCCGCGGCCTCTCTTACTCCGAAGGATGCCGGCTGATGGGCCTGGCACGCTCAACGTTCTACGATGCGCCGGCGACAAAGGCCGGCGATGCCGCGATCGTCGCCCGGATCGAGGCGATCTGCGAAGAATTCGAGGCCTATGGTTACCGGCGGGTCGGTGCCGAGCTCCGACACCAGGGCATTGTCGTGAACTCAAAGAAGGTCCGTCGCCTCATGCGGGAGCATGATCTCCAGCCGAGGCGGCGCCGGCGGTATGTCGCCACAACCGACAGCGACCACGACGCGCCGATCTTCCCGAACCTGGCTCCCGATGTGGTGATCACCGGCCCCAATCAGCTCTGGGTGGCGGACATCACCTATATCGCGATCACGACCGGCTTCGTGTACTTGGCGGCGATTCTGGACGCCTGGTCACGCCGCGTGGTCGGCTATGCGATCGACCGCTCGATCGATACGCGTCTGGCTCTGGCGGCGCTCAAGGCCGCGATCCGCGTCCGCCAGCCGCCCAAGGGCTGCGTCCACCATTCCGATCGAGGCTCTCAGTACGCTGCGGAGGCCTATCGCAAGCTTCTTGCCGAGCATGGACTGGTCGGATCGATGGGGCGGCGGGGCAACCCGTATGACAACGCCAAAGCAGAGAGCTTCATGAAGACGCTGAAGGTCGAAGCCGTGTATCTGATGGCCTATGAAACCTTCGAGGACGTCACTACAGACCTTCCCCGCTTCATCGATGACGTTTACAACGCAAGACGGCTACACTCCGCGCTCGGATACCTGAGCCCAGAACAGTTCGAGGATCACCACGCTCGGCAGACGGTCAAAACCGCAGCTTGACCCTGTCCACCCCGAGGGGCGCACTCCACTGTGCGGTCTCTCATTGCCTCACCGCCTCTGTGGTGAGAAATTCCTTGTGCCCCTCAGGCCCCGGAAAGGATACCGCCATGCCGGCTCCCCTCACCCGCGCGCTCGGCCAATTCGCGTCGACCCTCCGCTTCGAGGCTCTGCCCCAGACCGCCGTTGATGTCGTGCGCTTGGGATTCACCGACTGCGTCGCCACGATCCTGGCG
>JBAVGD010000255.1:0-3248 GCA_049684635.1 Solirubrobacterales bacterium
GGCCAAGGCTGGTCACATGCCACCAGTCCGGTCCCTTGAGCCCGAGGACCATGCCCGAGACAACGACGACGATCAGCGCCGCGATGGTGGCGACCCCGAAAACGTAGATCCACGACGACACGTAGGCGGGCTGGCGATCCGGGAGAAGTTTCTCCGGTGGTAGGGCACTGACCGCGCGCTCCCGCAGCCACGTGGTCCACATGCGCTGCTCTGTTTGTGAGGGACCGTCCGCGGCGCTCAAGACGAGCGCTCCCGTCTGGGGAACGGGATCAGAATCGCAGCGACGAACACGACGATCATCAGCAGGATGACCACCACGTTCGCCACTGACATCTGGAAGAAGTGCCAGTGCAGGTAGTGCGCCGGATGGCTCAGATCCACCAGGGCACCCAGAATGAGGGGCGGCGGGGTAACCATCACGTCTCTCCCTTGCTCGAACGGATTGCCCGAAGCTACACCGGATCTTCGGCCTGTCAAGCGCGAGGCCTCTCGGGTTGAAGGCAACCGCCGCCGGTGAGACGGCGGTTGCAGGGTTCAGCTGTCCGCTTGCGCGTCTCTTTGTTCCAGCTCGTCGGCGTCGAGGACAGCCCAGCCGACGCGCTCGACGAGCTGCGCGGCGAAATGGTCGGATTCGAGGTCGCTGGGGGCGATCCACTCGCGGTACACCACTGCGGTGTCCTTGGTCTCCTCGCGGGTGTCGGCTGCTACGAGTATCTGCGGCATTTGCTCCTCCTTGATCGAGGTCTGGAAAGAGCTTTACCCGCTTAGCTTTCCAACTCGTAAGAATTCGGTAAAGAAGCGCGGCTCCGTTGCTGCTTGCGGGCGCCGCGTGCGCGACCGACTCACCGGCAGCGACAACGCTCCTACCGGAGGGTCCTGGTACAACAACGGGGGTGGAGGCGACTTCGAATACGGGTCAGGCGTGGGACGTCTACGGGCGCAAGCCGCTCACGGAGGACGAGATCCAGCGCGAGACGGAACGTCTGCGAGGTTGAGGCAGAGTGCCGGCATCCTCGTCTTCAGGTTCACGGCACCGGAGCCTGAAGTTCTCCTGGTCCACCCCGGGGGCCCGTTCTGGGCCCGGAAGGATCTCGGAGCATGGTCGATCCCGAAGGGTGAATGCGAAGACGGAGAGGATCTGCGCGCGTGCGCGCTGCGGGAGCTTCGCGAGGAGCTCGGAACTGCGGCCGTCGTGGCGAGCGAGGCGATGATCGAGCTCGAGCCAGTGCGTCAGAAGGGCGGCAAGGTCGTGCATGCATGGGCCGCCGAGGGCGACTTCGATCCGGCTGCATTGCGGAGCAACACGTTCAGCCTCGAATGGCCGCCACGGTCCGGAACCACGCGTGAGTTCCCCGAGGTCGACCGGGCCGAGTGGTTCGACCCGTCTGAGGCCGGGCGCAGGATCATCGCGGCCCAAGCAGCGTTGATCGACGGTCTCCTCGAGAACCGAGTGTTTAAGCAGCGCCGATCCTTGGTAGAGGAGGGGCAATGAAGACGTGGAGCCTGAGGGATGCCGAGGTTGAGCCGCACGAGCCGAGGATCCTCTCCTCCGCCGGCGATGCTCGAACGGTGCTCCTTCAGCTTCCCGGCGGGGAGGAACTGCAGGAGCACGAGGTTCACGAGAGGGCCCGGATCGTCGTCGTCGACGGCGACGTCGAGATCACCACGCCCGATGGAGAGACCGTCCAGGCTGGGAGCGGGCATCTATTCGAGTTCGCCCCCGGGGAGCGCCGCACTGTGATTGCGGGTTCGGACGCTCGGTTGCTGCTTGTCTTCACGCCGTGGCCCGGCGATGGCCATCCAGGTGCCCTGAGTCTGGAGGAGAAGGCAGAAGCGCGGGAGCGGGCGGCCGAACACGTGCGGCAGTAGCCAAGTCGCAGCCGGCCGTGAGGTGGCGCAGGGCTCGCGCTTGAGCTTCTCGAGCCGCCCGTCGGCTACGACTACCTAATTTTTAGTACAGTCTTGGGTATGCGCTCGATGTGCCAAGGATGGACGGGCCTGCGCAGCCTTCTGGTGGCTGTCGGCCTTGCTGCTGCAGGTACGGTCATTTCGGCGTCGCCGGCCGCCGCCGCTCAGGCCCCATTTCGCCATCCGTGCTCGACGCAGGCCGACGGCACGCGCTTCTGCCCGACGATCGACGGAGCCGCCGGCGAAACCTTGAACGGGGTCCCGTCGTTTGACGGCGTGCCACTCGATGTCGACGTCACCCTGCCGTCGAAGGAGCACCGCGCTCCCTACCCGACGATCGTGATGCTCCACGGCTACGGCGGCGACAAGACCGATTTCGAGTCCACCGATCCGAATGGCGACGGCGCGAACACCTACCACTACAACAACGCCTACTTCGCGGAGCAGGGCTACGCGGTGATCAACTACACGGCTCGCGGCTTTGGCCACTCATGCGGCGGCGGTCCGAGCGGCGATCACTCGGGGCCGTGCGGCCAGGGCTACATCCGTCTTGCCGACACTCGTTACGAGGCCCGTGACACGCAGTACCTGCTCGGGCTGCTCGTCGACCAGGGGATCGTCAAGCCCGGCGCCATCGGGGTCACCGGGATCTCGTACGGTGGCGGCCAGAGCATGGAGCTGGCGTACATGCGCAATCGGATTCGCCGGTCCGACGGAAGCTTTGCTTCCTGGACGAGTCCTCACGGTGTCCCGCTGTCCATCACGGCAGCCTGGCCTCGCTGGCCGTGGTCGGACCTGGTCGATTCCCTGCTTCCCAATGGGCGCTTCCTCGACAGCGAAGTCGCGCCGCCGGGGCAGAGCCTCGAACCGCCGGGGATAGAGCTGCAGAGCTACGTCGGCGGCCTGTACGCGCTGGGGAAAGAGAGCGGTTATTACTGCGGCGACGCGCCGGCCAGCTTTCCCTGCACCAACCCGGACGCAGACCTCAACACCAACTTCGCACTCGTCAATGCGGGCGAGCCGCCCAGCGAAGAGGCGCTGGCACGGCTGGCCGAGATCTACGCCCACCACCAGGCGTACGGCCTTCCCGGAACGCCGGCGCCTCTGTTGATCGAGAACGGGTGGACGGACGATCTCTTCCCGCCCGAGCAGGCGATCCGCGTCTACAACCAGGCGGCCGGCAGCCCGGTGAGCCTCCAGTTCGGCGATCTCGGCCACAGTCGCGGTTCCAACAAGCCAACCGTGAATCGGGCCTTCAACGAACAGGGTGCCGCTTTCTTCGGTCATTACCTGCGCGGTGCTCACGGCGGCCCGGCACCGAGATCGGTGACGGCATACAC
>JBAVGD010000256.1:0-5113 GCA_049684635.1 Solirubrobacterales bacterium
GCGAAAACCCAGCAAGCGGGAGGGACACCCCGGCCCTCTTCACGGTTGAACCCGCGTCGGGTCCTAGACGAGCACGAACCGATCGCGATGTATGACCTCGTCCGCGGCATGGGGCAGCAGCTCACGCACCTGCGGGCTCTTCATGCCAATCACCCGTGAGAGCTCTTGCGCCGAGTAGTCGACTATGCCCTTGCCGATCACCGTGCCGTCGGCGGTGACCTCGACCGCGTCACCGACATCGAAGTTCCCCGCGATGTCCACGATGCCGACCGGGAGGAGACTCGAGCCGCTCTCGCGGAGAACTCGCGCAGCCCCTTCATCGACGGCGAGCCGGCCATGCGCCGGCTTCGCGTACTTGAGCCAGAGCTTGAAGCTCGAAGCCTTGCCGGCCTTCGCCGCGAACCTGGTTCCGACCTGCGCGCCCGCCGCCGCGCTTGCCAGCGTGCCGGCACTGGTTCCATCGCAGATCACGGTCGGTGTGCCGGCCTCGCTCGCCATCTCGGCGGCGGCAACCTTGCTGCGCATCCCGCCTGAGCCGAAGGCAGACGTTCGGTCGCCGATGTCCATCCCCTCCAGCTCGGCGAAATCACTCACCTCGGCAATCAGCTCAGCCTCGGGGTCGGCCTGGGGATCGGCCCGATGCAGACCGTCGACATCGGAGAGCAGGACCAGCAGGCGAGCGTCGAGCAGGATCGCAACCTGCGCCGCCAGAAAGTCGTTATCGCCGAAGGTGATCTCATCGGTAGCCGTCGTGTCGTTCTCGTTGACGACCGGCACCACCCTCCATTCGATCAGCCGCCGCAGCGTCTGACGAGCGTTGAGGTAATTGGTTCGGGCGGCGATGTCGGCGGCGGTCAGCAGGACCTGGGCGGCGCGCGTCCCGTGCGCAGCCAGGCGGCTCTCGTAGGCACGAAAGAGATCGCCCTGCCCAATCGCAGAGGCAGCCTGCAGCTCATCCATTGCCCGTGGGCGGACCGCCAGCTCCATCAGCCGCATGCCCCGCGCGATCGCGCCGGAGGTGACCATCACGACCCGCTCACCCTCCCGCTCCAATGCGGCCACCTGCAGGCAAACCGAGTCGAGAACGTCCGTGCGCAGCTCACCGTCGTCGGCGGCGACGATCGAGGATCCAAGCTTGACGACCAGAGTCATGGTGGACGCAAGTCTAGGCGTGGGTCACCGCAGACCGGCTATGCATCGCAAACCGGCTACGTATGCAACTCGAACTCGTGCTCGCCGACCCTGATGTCATCGCCGGGCTCGAAACCGGCGTCGCGGAGGGCGGCGACAACGCCGATCTCGTGCAGCCGCTGCTCGAGGTATGCAAGTGCTTCCTCGTTGCTCAGATCGTGCCGTTCGAAGAGGAGCTCGACACCGCGGCCGACGATCCGGAAACCACCGTCCTCCTCGCGCTCGATCGAATAGCCACCCTCCCCGGCCGGCCTGTAGATGCGGTGCTCCGCCTCGAACTCGGCCACCGCTGCCTCAGGACGCTCGGGGCGCTCTGTGGTGCCCTTCGGGAGCTCCGCGAGAACGCGTTTGCGGAGATCCTCGATTCCCTCCCCGGTTACGGCGGAAACCGCCATCACCCCAAGCACTCGATCGTCCAGGCGCCCCCCCCATTCCGCCAGGGCTTGGTCGACCTGCTCGGCGGGAACGAGGTCTCGCTTCGACAGCACAACCAGCTCCGGCAGCCGCTCAAGCCCCGCCCGGTAGGCAAAGAGCTCCTCCCGCACCGTTTCGTAGTTGGACCGCGGCTCTCCCTCCAGCGGCGCCAGATCGACTAGGTGGAGCAAGATCGCGCAGCGCTCGACATGAGCGAGGAACTCGTGCCCGAGCCCGGCGCCCTCAGCCGCCCCCTCGATGAGGCCCGGAATGTCCGCGAGGACCGCCTGGCGGTCCTCGCCGTCGATCGTCCCGAGGACTGGCGAAAGCGTCGTAAACGGGTAATCGGCCACCTTCGGTTCGGCTCGCGTCAGCCGGGACAGCAAGGAGGACTTCCCAGCGTTGGGCAGCCCCACCAACCCGACGTCAGCGAGGAGCTTCAGCCGGATATCAATCCAGTCGGCCTCCCCCGCGATTCCCTTCTCGGCAAACCGTGGGGCCTGACGCGTCGAAGTGGTAAAGCGCTTGTTTCCGTGGCCCCCGCGACCGCCGCGAGCGACAAGGGCGCGCTGCCCCGCCTCGACGAGGTCGACCTCGCTTCCGTCCACCGCGGTCGCCTGCGTCCCCGGGGGAACCGGGATCAGCCGGTCCTCACCCCGCGAGCCATGACGGTTCGATCCTTCTCCGTGCTTCCCGCGGCCGGCGCGGAAATGCTTGCTCCCGCGCAGCGCCGCCAGATCCCGCCGTGACGGATCGCAGACCAGCACGACATCTCCACCATGACCGCCATCGCCGCCGTTGGGCCCACCTCTCGGCACATGCGCCTCTCGCCGGAAGCTGATGCACCCATTCCCCCCAGCTCCCCCCTCCACCCAGATCTTCGCCTTGTCGTACATGGCAGTCGAGAGAGTAGTGGTGACCAAACGGATGACAGTCCGGGGGGCAGTGGCGACTTTATGTCGCTATGCGGCAGAAAGTCGCCACTCGCCCGCGAGGCGATCGGCTGCGAGCCAGGGTGGAACCGGGCTGCTTGACCAGCCGGCTGCTTGATTAGTCCTGGAGGACTGAGATGGTGCGGCCGCGGCGGGACGATTTGAAGTCCACAATCCCGGCCCGCGTGGCGAAGATCGTGTGGTCGCGGCCGAGGCCGGTGCCATCGCCCGGCCAGAAGCGGGTCCCCCGCTGGCGCACGATGATCTCGCCACCGGATACCTGCTGCCCCGCGAAGACCTTGACCCCAAGCATCTTGGGGTTCGAGTCGCGACCGTTACGGCTTGATCCAAGTCCCTTCTTATGAGCCATCGCCAGATCCTTTTTTAGGCTGTTTCTTCGCAGCGGGTTTCTTGGCCGCGCTGGGTTTTTTCGCGGCGGCCGGTTTCTTCGCAGCAGCCGCTTTCGCAGGGTTTGCCTCGGGCGCCTTCTTCTCCTTCGGCGCGGTGGTCTTCTCTTTCGACGCCGCCTTCGGCTCGGCCTTCGGCGTTGCAGCCTTCTCCTTGGGCTCTACCTTCGGCGCCGATGCCTCTGCTTTCGGCGCGGCGGCTTTGCGGCTCTGCATCTTCACCTCGGTCACCTCGAGCTTCGTCAGCTCGGAGCGGTGGCCGGCGCGACGGCGGTAGCCCTTCTTCGCCTTGTATTTGAAGACCTTGATCTTGGGCCCGCGCAGATGCTCGGCAACGGTCGCCTCGACCTTCACCTTCTCCAGCTCTTTGGCCGCGGCAACGACCTCGTCGTCCCGGTACATCACGGGACGCAGCGACACCTTGTCGCCCTGTTTGGCACTCAGCCTGTCGACCAGCAGCGAGCTGCCTTTCTCGACCTTGTACTGCTTGCCCCCGCTCTCTATGACTGCGTACGTGCTCATTCGTCCTTGCCACTTTGGGTGGAATCCGACCGGCCGTGACCACCACTGCGGCCACGCTGGCGACTGCGCGAGGTCGCGGATTCTAGCTGGGAGCCGCCGCCATCGCCGACCGGCGCCGTGTCGCCCTGATCTCCGTTGTGGAGCGAGGCAACCGCCGCGGCCCGCTCAACCCGCTCGATCCGTACGAGCTTGCGCTCTCCTACGTAGGGCCCCCCACCGGTGATGCTGACGATGTAAGCGTCGATTCGCGCGACGGCGTCATCGGGGTTGTACATGTGCGGCTCGTCGATCTCGACCAGCACCTCCTCCCCGACCTTGAACGGCAACGCCCGCTCGGCGATCTCCTCGCGAGTCCCGGATTCGATCAGCTCGAAGGTGTCGATCGCCAGCGCATCTCCGCCCTCGAAGTGGAACTGCTTGCCGGTTTCCTGCTCGAGCTCGGTCAGGCCACTGTCGGGATCAATCAACTCTGCGGCGACCTTGGGATTCACCCGCAGCAGGAAGGCCGCCCCGTCCTGCTCCGCGATCTCGCGCATCCTGCGCAGGCCGTCCAGCGCCACGGTCTCAGCTGAAAGGACAACGCCCACGCCCTCGCATGTCGGACACGGCTCGGTGAGGATCTCGCGCACGCCGTCGGTGATGTTCTGCCGGGTCATCTCCACCAGGCCAAGCGGGGAGACCTCAACCACGTAGCTCTTCGACTTGTCCGTATCGAGAGCTTTACGCATGGTTTTCAAGACCTTGTCGCGGTTTCTGGCGTGAGCCATGTCGATGAAGTCGATGACGATGATCCCGCCGATGTCGCGCAGGCGCAGCTGCCGCACGACCTCCTCGGCGGCCTCCGTGTTGACGCGGGTGATCGTCTCCTCCAGACCGCCTTTGCCACGCCCGGTAAAGCTGCCGCTGTTGACGTCGATGACGGTCAGCGCCTCGGCGTAGTCGATGATCAGATAGCCCCCCGATGGCAGGTCGACCCGGCGCTCGAGGGTCGAATCGATCTCCTTGTCGACCTCCCATTTCTCCAGCAGCGGCTTCTTGCCGCTGTAGAGCTCGACTTTGCCGACCAGCTCGGGTGCGGTGCGCTGAAAGAAGCTGGTCACGCGTTCGAACTGCTTCGGCGAGTCGATGATCGCCGTTTCGAAGTCGCTGAGGAAGACATCGCGCAGGACGCGCACCGAGAGATCGGCCTCCTGGAAGACGAGACCCGGGGCTTTCGTCTGCTCGATGCGTCGTTGCAGCACCTCGTTGAGCTTCTGTAGGTAGCCGATCTCGCGTACGAAGTCCGATTTCTTGGCTCCGTGCGCAGCCGTGCGGACGATCAGCCCGCCCGGCCCTTTGTAGGTGCGGTCGACCATCCGGCGCAAGCGGTCGCGCTCGGAGTCCGACAGCCGCCGGCTGACGCCAACCCCTCCGCCCTGCGGGGCGTACACGAGATAGCGCCCGGCGACGGAGACGTTCATCGAGAGCCGTGCGCCCTTCGACTTCAGAGGATCCTTGACGACCTGCACGACGATCTCCTGGCCGGATTTGATCAGCTCGCCGATTCGCCGGCCGCTGCCGCGGCCACGCCGCGGCGCCTGTTCTCCATTGGGCAAAACGATCTCGTCAACATGCAGGAAGCCGTTGCGCTCGAGCCCGATGTCGACG